>NZ_JBNCAB010000020.1:0-93271 GCF_049805555.1 Burkholderia sp. DN3021
GGCGACGGCTGCGCGTCCGGCGCGGCGGGGAGCGCCGGGCGGCCCGCGCGCGCCGGGTCGCCGCGGAAGCTCTGCATCGGCAGGCGATCCTTGTCGACCTGGCCGGTCAGTCGCGTCCCGCGTACGGCGGTCGAACCGTCATGCTCGACGAGCAGGATGTCCGGCGGCGCCCAGACCGAAATCGGCCGCCCCGTGATCTCGGACAGACGCTGCGCGAGCGCGGCGGCGAACGTCGTGCTCGCGGCCCGCACCTGACCGGGCGCGACGCGCAACGGATCGTGCTTGTTCGAACCGCCGAAGCACGAATACAGCGTCACGTCCTGCTCCGGTTCGAGAAGCGGCGCGACGCGCTCGGCCACCTCGTCCGGCGTCATCGGCCGGCCTTCGGGGCCGAGCATCGCGTCCGCCGACATCCCGTGTCCGAACACCACATGATGGCCGGGCGGCGACATCAGCCCGCGCGCGCCGATCGCATGCAGCGGATCGTCGGGCGGCATCAGCAGCGTGTCGGCCGGGCGCAGGAATTCGGGATGCTGCGTCGCGTCGACACCGGTTACGTCGTCGAATCCGGGCTGCAGCACCGACTGGCCGTGGACCGTCGTCGTGACGACGCCGTCGTCGACGATCCTGCGGTCCGTATAGACGCGGCTGCTCTTCGGATAAATCTTCTGCGGGATGCCCGACAGGCCGTCGTCGGCCTCGGCTTCGGCAGCCTGCTCGGCGCGCGCAGCCCATTCGTCCGCCGTGAAGATCTGCCCGGGCCCGACCTCGACGAGCGGGGGCGGCACATAAACGGGCGGCTCGCCCGCGTCCGGTTCGGGCGCAAGACGCGGATGCGCGGGCCCGCGCGGCGTCGGCCCAGGCGCGGGCCGTCCGGCCTCCTCCGGCGTGCCGGCGTTGCCGCGCCGCCCGCTGTCCGCTTCCGGATCGATCTGTGACTCGATCGGGCGCACCGGTTCGACCGGCGCGTCGCCGTGCGCAGCCGCGCCCGGCATGGGCTCGCCCCGCCGCGCGAACACCATCGGCGGTTCGTTCGCGTCGGGCGTCTCCGGGATATGCAGATAGAGCCGCGTCGACACGTCGGGATCGTGTGCCGGCACGACGATGTCGTCGCTGTTCGGATGCAGGAACAGCGCCCCGGTGCCGCGCACCGAGTTGGACGCAATCGACGCGATCACGGGCACCTGCAGCTCGTATGCGAGCTCCTGCGCGAACGGATAGCCGCCGGAGCCGAGATAGCAGCCCGTCAGCAGCACGCCGTTGCCCTCCGTATAGGCGGGATCCTCGAGCAGCTTTCGGGCGAATTCCCGCGGCGACATCGTGCTGCCGCCTTGCGTGACGGCGGCCGAGCTGTCCCAGCTCACGTCGCGCGGCTTCGTGCCGTGCGATTCGGCGATGTCGAAGCCCGACACCTTCAGGAATTGCCGCGCGGTCGCGTGGCCGAGCAGGTTCACGACGCTCGAGCCCGGCACGGGCCGCAGTTCCAGCGGATTGATGCGAACCGGCTGCGCGCGGCCCGGCGAGAACTTGCCGTTCACATCGGGTTCGATCTGGAAACGCGCGAGCCGGCGGCCCGGATTGGGGATCGCGCGCCGCCACCCGGCCGCGTCGTCGTCGCCGAGCCGTCCGAATACCGGTGCCTGGATCAGGTCCGCGAATTCCTGCAGCAACGCGGGATCGGCGCCGCTGTGCGGCCCCTCCAGCGCGACCGGCACGCCCGGCGTGTAGCCCTTCCACGCCAGATCCTCCAGCGCGTGCGTCATCTCGAGCGCGCTCGCCGAGCGGCCGCTGCGCGGATTGACGATCGATCCGCGCCTCGTCAGCACGCGCCACACGTACACGCCGAGCGGCACGCGCACGTCGCCCGAGCTATCGCCGCCGCCCCAGCGGTTCGACACCGGGCGCAGCGCCACGTTGCTCCAGTTGACCGGATGCGCGCCCTGGTCGATGACCGCCAAGGCCGGCGAGAAGCGGTAGGTGCGCGGCGCATGCTGCACCGAATGGTCGGGCACCCCCGCGTAATTGGGGGCGCCGGGCTCCACCACGATGCCGCCCGCATAGCCCGAGGCGGGGCTGCCGTCGTTGCGATAGCGCGGCGAACGCCACGCGACGAAGCCGCTCGCGCCGTAAACGTCCACCCCCAGCACGTTTGCCAGCAATTGCGCCAGCGAAGTCACCCGCGTGCCCGCGCCGCATGCATAGAGGATCACCGGCGATTTGCCGTCCCAGCCGCTCTGGCGCACCATTTCCGCGAGATCGTCGGCGCTCATCGGCTTGCCGGTCGCACTCGCGAACGCATCGGCCCACGCGTGCGCATACACGGCGAAATAGCCGGGCGGCACCGGCATCAGCGGCCGTTCGCCGGCCGGCAGCAGGTTCTCGGGCTGCTGCGGGTGGGCCGAATAGATCGCGAGATCGGCTTCGCGGCGCGGATACGCGCCCCACTGCGTTTCATTCAGGCCGAGCGGCGCGTTGATCACGTCGACGCGCCGGCCGTCCTCGCTGCGGATCAGCGGCTTGGCCGGATCGAACCCGCGCGGATACACCACGTGCAGCGTGCGGTCGTACGCGTCGTTCATCGACAGCACGAACGCATTGCCGGCGTCGTTGAGCCCGATGCGGCCGACGACCGCCTCGGGCGGCACCGTGCCGTCCGCGGCGAGCGCGCTGCTGTCGACCAGCGCGATCCGGTAGCGGCCGGCCGCCACGCCTTCGCCGCCGACCATCAGCGCGTCGTGATAGGCCGTATAGCGGGTCACGCCGATCGTGCCTTCGTCGTCGGGCGACGCGGCCGCGTGTGCCGCCGCATCGTCGGCCGCGCGGGCGCGGCGCGCGTCCGCCTTCGCCACTTGCATGTCGTCCCACAGATTGCCCCGTTCGGTGGCGGGCAGCCCATCTTCCTCCGGCACGCGCACGTCGCCTGCCGCGTCCTCCAGTGCGTAGACGTAGTACTCGACATGCTCGAGACGGTTGCCGCTCTCGAGGATCGACCCGATCACGCTGCTCAGGATCTCCGGATCGGCGGCGACATGCGCGGGAATCGCCCACGACGCGGGGCGCGCCACCGTCCCAGGCGCACCGGCCTCGGTCGGCGCCGCCTCATCGCCCGCCAGCGCGCCGGCGACCGCCGGCGTCACCGCGCCGTCGCCCGCTTCGGCGTCGGGCGCGAGCCGCAGCAGCGTCACGTCGCCGTCTTCCGGCGTGCCCTGGGTGCGGCGCGCGCGCAGCCACGCGGAGAATCTGGACCGCAAGCCGGTTTCGGCCGGCGCGACCGGCTCGCCGTTGTCGGCCGGTTCGCCGAAACTGCGTGCCTGCTGCTCGGCGTGCTGCCACGGGTTGCCGATCTCGCCCACTGCGAGACGCTGGTTCACCAGTCCGCTGTTGAGCATCGTGTGCACGACGTCGATCGTGGTCGGCCGCGGCGCCGACGGTGCGGGCGTCTTCGTGATCGCGCGAATCGGCCGTTCCATCAGCGTGTGCGAGCCGAGGCCCATCTGCGCGACGCCGATCCCGAGGTTCAGCAGCTGCTGCGCGCGATCGGAATCGGACATCGCGTCCCAGTTCTTCACCAGCGACACGCCCTGGTCGACCATCTGGTAACCGCCGATCGCGCCGCCGGTCACGTTGAACACTGCCGCCGTGCGGCCGGTCGTCTGCGCGAGCGACTGGAACGCGTTGGCCTCCTGCGTGAAACGGCCGAGACCGGCGGCCTCGGCCGTGACGCCCTCGCCGCGCGATGCGAACGCGATGATGTCGGACATCTGCCCCGTCGTGCGCAGCAGCGACGACGCTTCCGCGAGCGACTTCGCCGCCATGCCGAGCCCGCCGCCCGCGAAGCCGGCGCCGCTGCCGATCAGGCTGATCCAGTCGCCGCGCGCCTGCGCGTTGCCGAAGCCGGTCGACTGGCCGTGATCGCTCAGGTTCTTCAGGTCGCCGATCGCGGCCGGCACGCCGACCGCCATCCCCGCGCCGATGGCCGCCATTGCGTAACCGAGCAGCGGGCCGCCGCCGATCGCCCCGATCCCGCTCGCAACCAGCACGACACCGCCGGCCGCCGCGAGAATGCCGGTGCCGATCTCGAGAATGTGTTCGGCGTGCTGGTACCACTCCGTCTTGTGCGCGTCGATCGGTTCGTATTGCCCGAGATCGACGGGCGACCCATCGAGCTTCAGGCTCTTCGGCACGTACAACTGGCCGTCGTCGGACAGCGCATTGTTGTGCTGGTAGTCGTCGACGGTGTCGTACTTCCAGCCGCGATCGTCGATCAGCTTGTACTGGTCCGGATGCCCCTCGACCTGCACCTTGAACAGCGCGCTCGGCGCGGTGCCCGTGCTCTTCGACACGTAGTAGATCGGCACCAGCGACACGACCGCGTGATCGCCGCCGACCTTGCGGATCTGGTCGACGACGGTCTGGATCATCTTCGTCGCGGCCGAATTCTGCGCGTACAGCGACTTGCTGTTCACCGCCGTGCCGTTCAGCAACTGCCCGTTGCCGACGATCATCTGCTCGAGCAGCGCCATCGACGGCACGTCTTTCGCGTCGGTCGGCACCGCGCCCGGGTCGTCGGGCTGTATCCCGAGCCCCGCGCCGACGAAGTTCGTGAGCTGGTCGGAACCGACCGTGAACGTCCGGGACTGGCCGTCGAAGTTCTTCTGGAAGTCGTTGAAGTACGCCTTCAGCTGCTTGTCCGGATCGGCCTTGAACAGGTTGTAGCTGGCCGTCGCGGCCTGCTTGTTCTGGTTGCTCTGCGCGTGCTCGGTGCCTTGCTGGTAACGCAGCTGGAAGTCGTTCGCGAAGCCCGAGCGGAACCGGTCGTCGTTCTGCATCTTCGACAGCAGCGCCTTCGACAGCGAAGGATCGACGCCGGACGAAAGCGCCTGGCGCACGCCGTCGAACCCGTATCCCGTGTCGCTGCCGCGCAGCGTGTAGATCATCGTCTTCGCGTTGCCGTTGGCGTCGAGCAGCCAGCTCGCGACGTCGTCCTCGCGATGCACGGGCTCGCCGTTCGCGGTCGGCTGCTGGTCGGCCAGCCCGACCGCCTTGCTGAGCCCCTTGTAGAACTCGGTGCCGTCCCCGTAAGGCTGCGGCGTGCCCGTGTTCGACTGCGTCCACTTGTTGCCGAAATCCTTCTTGACGGTGTCGAGCACGACGCCCGCGAATTCGGGCGGCGCATTGGCGAGGATGTCCTGCATCCATTTGCCTGCCTTGTCGGCGTTCATCCTGCCGTCGTAACGCGCCTGCATGCTCGCCTGGTCCGTCGCCTTCGAATCGGGCTTCTGCATCAGCGGATCGATCTGCGAATGGATGAAGTTCGCGTCGAAATGCGGCTGGCCGGCCTGCGTCCACAGCGTCTGGCGCTCGTCCAGCGAGAACGATGCGTCCATGTTGGTCTTCAGCACCTGGAGCGCGGCGCCGGGGTTGCTGCCCGGGTTCTGCATCAGCAGCGAGACCTGCTGCTTCGTGTATTGCAGCCGCACGTCGGGCGCCGCCGCGAGCAGCAGCTGGATCTTCTGGTACCCGGGCGAGTTCTTGTCGACGTGCGCCATCGCATACTGGAACGCGCCTCCCGGCTGGTCGATCTGATCCTTCAGCGCCTTGGCCGCGGCGGGGTCCTTCAGGTTGGCCGGATTCACCTCGACCCCCGTCAGCTTGACGAACGCCTCCGCGAGCGGGTTCTGCTTGGCCAGCGCCTGTTCCTGCGTCGACAGCTTCGGGTCGTTCGGATCGACGGTCTGGCCCGTGTCCTGCAGCAGCGCAAAGGTGACCGGATCGGACTGCGCGAGCTGCTTCATCTGCGGCGACAGCGAAGGATCGTCGGGATTGATCGTCGCGATCGTGCGGTTGAGCTGGCTTTGCTCGCCGAACGCGTCGACGAGGCCGGTGTACCACATGCCGTCGTGGTTCTGCTTCACGGACGCGACGGCCTGTTTCTGCTCGTCGGGCGTCACGTAGGTCAGCGCGGTGTCGTCGCCGCCCGCCACCACCTTGTCGTACTGGCTCTGTGCCTGCGACATCTCCCGCGTGATGTCGGCCTCGTCGGCACGGCGCAATCCGCCCGGTTCCTTCTGCCACGCCGCGTAGTCTGCCTTCGCGTCGTCAAGGCGCAGCGTCGCGGCCGACACGCTGTATTCGTGGCGCAGTGCGGTCGTCAGCGCCGTGTAGGCGGTGTCGCTGTTCGCGTCGGCCGTGCTGGCCGCCTGACGCAACTGCGCACCGGTTTCGGGGTCGGCGCGCCGGACGCCGCCCGGCAGCGCGTTGTACTGCTTCACGTCGGCATACGCGTCCTGGTCGTGCTGCACCGCCAGCGCGAACTGGAATGCCTTCTCGTTGGTCGCCCGCTGGGGCGCCGATTCCGCCGCGACCGCCTTCTGCGCGTCGTCGAGCACCTCGCCGAGCACGGGATCCTTCGGCGAGGCGTTGCGCAGATCCGATGCGACGCCCGCGATCGCCTTGTTCGTGTCGCCGCCGCCGTCCGCGGCGACGCGCATCTGGTTCTCGACGGCTGCCTGCACCGCGCCCCAGGCGCTTTCGGCCTTCTTGACCTGGTTGTCGAGGTCGGCTTGCGACGCGCCCTGGTCGTTCAGGCGCTTGAGCGCCGCCATCTCCGCCTGCGCCAGCTGGAGCAGGCGCTGCGTCTCGGCCTGCGCCGCGGCGAGGGCCTTCTGTTCGGGGGTCTGGGCCGGAGGGGCGCCGGCGGCGCCGTTGTTGTTCGTCCCGTTATTGTTCGTCGGGTTGTTGTCGTTCTGCGGCTGCGGCACGTCGACCGGTCCGCCCCCTCCCACTGCCATCAACACCATGTCCGTTCTCCCGCGGCATGCGTGACGTACCGGGCAAGCGGCAGGCCGCCACGCGCAATGGTCCATTGTGCCGAACCGACAACGCGCAAAAAGTCGCGAATTACGTAGTCGCCGGCCCGGTTACGCCGGCACCGGGAAACGTGCGCTACGAATGTGGTGCGGGCAACGGCCGTTGCTTGCCGATACCGGTTCGGCGCAGCACGAACGGTAAATTTTTCCGTTGCCTCCGTCCGTGCCGTCCATCCATACTCTTCGGTCGGGCGAAAGCCGCGGCGGTCGCGGCACTGCTTTGACATTCATCGCCGTTTCCGGCTGACTTGAACGTCGAACGACAACACTCCCTCGAAAGCGACCTTCGCGATGCACTACCATCCCGACGACATCGGCCGGCTGTTCCTGAGCGTGCCGACGCTGCTGCTGAACCGCCCAGCTCCGGCCGAACGATTCCTCGCCGCCGCCGTCGATACGGGCGTCGAGCTCAAGCATGTGCTGTGCGACTACCCGCATGTCCGCTACCAGCCGCTCGACTTCCACTACCTTTGCCATCAAAGCCTGTCCGTGCTGGACGACGCGCTGCTGGCCGACCTGACGCGCGACCTGAACCATGGATGGCGCGGCGCGCACTGGGCCGCGCTGCTGATCGCGTTATCGGGCAACGCACGCTACCTGCCGCACCTCGACGAGGTCAGGCGCCATCGCGGTGTCGAGTGGTCGGCCGAGCTTGCCGAAGCCGCGTCGGGTTCCGACGCATCGTCGTCGGCATTCCGTTGCTGCCAATCGATCGTGCGCTTGCGCAATCAGCTTGCTGCGTTGCCGCGCGTCGTCGTTCGGCTGAGACCCTGCCCGTCTCCGGAAGCGATCGCAGCCAAAGCGATCGCCGTTCGCGCCGCGTATCGAAGCGGCGGCGTCGAAACCGCGCTGCCGATTGCTCGCCGTTAATCGTTCGACCGTCGATCACGCGCAGACGGCTTGGACCGCTTGGCGTCACGCTGAATCTGAAACGCGTCGCCGACGCCGCGACGCACGCCCTCCTGCGCCACATGCGCCCCGCTCCCGACTGAATCCCCGGCGCCGACGCGCCGCGATTCCGCTCGATTCCGCAGAGGACCTTTCCTGTGCAACGCCTTAATCGACCGTCGCACGATCTCCAATAATGGCCGCTCGATCCGCCGGCCAGCATGCCGGCGCGACCCGCCGGCGACCGGGCCGGGCCAACGATAAAAACTCCTATGCATTCCTACCAGATGAACAAGCATGCCGGCGCGCGCGTCGCGGGGACCGCGATCGCCGCATGCCTGACCGGCTTCGCGCCGGCCATCGCGCACGCACAGAGCAGCGTGACGCTGTACGGCCTGATCGACACGTCGATCACCTACTCGACCAACCAGCGCACGCAGGGCGCCGGCTCGCCCGGCAGCGGCAGCGTCGCGATGACGAGCGGCGCACTGAACGCGTCGCGCTGGGGGCTGCACGGCCGCGAGGATCTCGGCGGCGGCATGGCCGCGGTCTTCACGCTCGAAAACGGCTTCTCGGGCACCACCGGCAAGCTGTCGCAGAAAGGCGTCGACATGTTCGGCCGCCAGGCATGGCTCGGCGTAAGCTCGAAGACGGCCGGCACGCTGAGGTTCGGCCGCCAGTACGACCTGATCCTCGACTTCGTGACGCCACTCGGTGCGTCCGGCCCCGGCTGGGGCGGCAACCTCGCGGTCCATCCGTACGACAACGACGATTCGAACCGCAACCTTCGCATCAACAACGCGGTGAAATACACGAGCCCGACGTATCGCGGGCTGACGTTCGGCGCGATGTTCGGTTTCTCGAACACGGCCGGCCAGTTCGCCAACAACGCGGCATGGAGCGCGGGGCTGTCGTATGCGAACGGGCCGCTGAAGCTCGGCGCCGGCTACCTGAAGATCAGCCGCGACCGCAATTCGCCGAACCCGGACGGTGCGCTGAGCACGGTCGACGGGTCGGCGACGATCACGGGCGGCAACCAGCAGATCTGGGCCGCGGCCGGCCGTTATGCGTTCGGGCCACATTCGGTCGGCGCCGCGTGGTCGCACTCGACCACCGACGGCGTGACGGGCGTGCTCCAGGGCAGCAATATCGCGCCGCTGAAAGGCGAATCGCTCGTGTTCGACAACTTCACGGTCGACGGGCGCTTCTTCGTCACGCGCGCGTTGAACCTCGCCGCCGCGTACACGTACACGATGGGCCGCTTCGACACGCGCACGGGCCGGACGCGCCCGAAGTGGAACCAGGTCGTCGCGCAGGCCGACTATGCGCTGTCCAAGCGCACGGACGCGTATCTCGAAGGCGTGTACCAGAGCGTGAGCGGCGGCAACGGCAATCCCGCGTTCAACGCGACCGTCTGGACGCTGACGCCTTCGGCGAACAGCAACCAGGTCGTCGTCGCACTGGGGCTGCGGCACAAGTTCTGACGACGCGGCGCTTCGCCGCTTCACTGCCCGGTCTATCGCGTACGGCACGCGTTTCGAGCCCCGCTCGATCGTGGTGACTCATGCAGAACAGGCCGCGCCCGTGCGTGGCCTTTTCGCTGTGGCAGCGTGTACCGCGCGGCGCCGGCGGGAGCAAGAATGCGTCCCTGACTGTCGCGTCCGCGCAAAAAATGCGGAGAAACTGGTCGCGTTGTGACATTTTTCCTACTCTGTTTGCAGCGACGCCATGATTCGGCGTTCCGGCCGCAACACTCTTTCATATGGCGCACCACCGGCTTACGGACATGCATCGCGTCGACGGAGCCGGACCTTTCGCGCCGTTGCAGCCGGATACGTACGTGCCGATGGCACGCACGACGCTTTCAACGCAGTCAACCGCTGGAGACGAACGATGAGCAAAACGAACCGATTTGCGATCCTGGCCGCCGTCGCGCTGCTGGCCGGTTGCCACCACGCGGCGAAAACACCCGAGAATGCCGGCATGGCGCCGACGCCCTCGAGCGAAGCCGTCGCAACGGTGACGGCGGACGATCTCGACAATCCGAACAGCCCGCTTGCGAAGCGCAGCATTTATTTCGATTTCGACGCGTATTCCGTGAAGCCCGAATTCCAGCCGCTGCTGCAGGCGCACGCCGACTACCTGCGCGGCCATCCGGCCCGGCGCGTGCTGATCCAGGGCAACACCGACGAACGCGGGACGTCCGAATACAACCTCGCGCTCGGCCAACGCCGTTCGCAAGCCGTGTTGAGCGCGCTGGAAACGCTCGGCGTGCCGGGCACGCAACTCGAGGCCGTCAGCCTCGGCAAGGAAAAGCCGGTCGCGCTCGGCCACGACGAGGATTCGTGGGCGCAGAACCGCCGCGCCGATCTCGTCTATCGTTGACCGGACGCCGCCGCGACGGCGGCATCCGCGTAAAGGAAAGCATGGCAGGCCGCCGGCCGCGGGCGCGGCCGAGCGGTGCCGTTCGGCTCGCCGGGTTCATGCGCGTCACCGTTCACGCACCCGATACGCGGCGCGTCGCGCTCAACGCCGGCGTTCGAGCCGCCGATGCAGCCAGTGCGACATCACGGCCGACGTCACGAACGAATCGAGTATCGCGATCATGTTGATGCCGCCGATTTCATCGTCGTTCAGCAGGTGGCTCTGTAGCAGCACATAACAGATCATCGAACAGGTGCCCACGACGATCCCCAGCAATACGAACCAGCGCCGCCGGATCCGCGTGCCAATCGCGCCCATGATGCCGCCAGCGACCGCCGCGGGCAGGAAATAGCCGAACAGGAACGACGCGAAGAAGATCAGCGGCACCATGCCGGCGCTGATTTTCAGTTCGTCCCATGACGGACCGTCGATCAACGTCCACGCGATCAGCATCACGCCCGGCCAGACGAGCGCCGCGACCAGCGGGCCGCCGACGGCAAATGACAGGCAGCCGAACACTGCACGGTCGGACGCACGCAACGGTTTGCGCGAAGGGCTCTCGAGGGTTGCACTCATGTTTTTTGTATTTTGTAGTCGGAATCGGAATGGCGGCGTGCCGGAGTGTACCAAGACACCGCGCGGCGCATCCGATCCGGCACCATCGCGCGCGACGATACGCAAAAAGCATGGAATAAACCGCTCGCCCGAGACGTTTCGTCATCGCGCAGACGCGCGGTTCACGCGAACCGGCCTGTCCTGCGGCCTGCGCGCTGCAAGGAGATTGCAATGAAATCGGCAACGTTGGCCGCGGCGTTGATCGCGGCGCTGATGCTTGTGCTGTCGGCGGGATGTACGCAGCCGGGCAGCGGCACTTCGCAAGGACCGGGCATGAGCCGGTACGGCGGCGGCGGCTCGGGAGGCAGCGGTGGCGGAGGCGGAGGTGGCGGCGGCTACTGAAGAACCGCCTCGAAAAGTCGGGCGACGCATCGCGCGCGAGCACCGGAAACCGGCTGCATCGCGCGCGACGCCCCGCCCTGCGGCGTGCCCTGGACTTAACGCATCGCCTTCACGTCGGCCGGCGTGACGCTCGCGGGCTGGCCGCCCCATGTCGCGCGCAGGTAGTTCGCAAGCTGTGCGAGTTCGTCGTCGCTCAGCGTGCGTGCGAAACCCGGTATCGGCTGCAGGTTCTCGAAGCCGGCAAATTTCTGCTCGTCGATGCCGTCGAGCATCGCGACCAGCAGGTTGCGCGGATCGCCTTGACGCACCGTCGAGTTGCCGTTCATCGGCACCGCAACGTTCGGCTTGCATTCGCCGTTGAAGCCGTGACAGCCCGCGCACACCGCGAGATACACCGAGCGGCCGGCCGCGAGCTGCGCGGCGTCGGCCGTCTGCGTGCGTTTGCATGCCGTCGCATCGGCTTTGCTCCGCCTCGACAGCATCCGACGGGCAAGCGCGCCCCACGCATCGCGGCCGGTCTCCGGTCGGCCGCCGCACATCGTTCCGTTCGCAACGACGCTGCCTTCGCCCCGTCGAATGCGCAAGAGATTCGCAGGCGTGGTGTGCGACTATCGGCAGGCGCGATGTCCAGTGCCGGCGACGTGCGCCTGCCATGCGCCCGCGCACCCCGCGCCGCCCGTGTTTCATGGTAATGTCGCGCGTATCCGGCTTGCCGGTGCCTCCGCCACGTGCCATGCGGGCGCCGCCAGCCATCGCGACTCGTGTCGAGGTCAAAAACCATGGCAGTCAGGACGTCTATCCTGAACTCCGTTCTCGCCACACCCTCCTCCGGCAACCACCGTGTCACGGCGGCGTTGCGCCCGTCGATGCTGGTCACGCTGTTCGAAGATATTCGCCCGATGGCGATGTCCGGGCTCGCGAGCGGCTTCGTTGCGGCCGTCGCGCTGATCCGGCTGCAGCAACTCTGGTGTCTCGTGTGGCTGATCGTCGACGTCGGCCTGCTCGCCGCCCGGCTTGCGATCGCGCGTGCGTACACGGTGCGCCGCGACGCCGGCGACGATCGCGCCGAATACTGGGCGAGGCGCTATGCGCCCGTGTCGCTCGCCGCATGCTACGTGCTCGGCCTCGGCGTGATGGGCTGCGTGGACGCCGTCGACGTCGAGCTCGGCACGCTGTCGGTGATGGTCGCGGGCGGCGTGTTCGGCGGGATCGCGTCGCGCAATTCGGCGCTGCCGCGGCTCGCGATGACGCAGGTCACGCTCGGCGTGCTGCCGATCGGCCTCGGCGCGTTGCTGGCGGACCGGCCCGGCGCGTGGCTGCTGCTGCCGCCGCTCGCGATCTATCTCGCGGCCATGCGCACGGTCGTCCAGCGCCATTACCGCGTGCTCGTCGCGCTGATCGCCGCGCGCCAGCGCAACGCCGAACTCGTCGCACGCTTCGACGCCGCACTCACCTACATGCCGCACGGCCTGTGCATGATCGACAGCGAGACCCGCGTGATCGTCGCGAACCGCCGCACCGCGCAGCTGTTCGGTTCGCCGCGCGAGATCATGCTCGAAACGCGGCTGGCCGACGTCGTCGCGGCGCTTGGCGCGAACGCCGTGTGCGATGCCGGCGGCGCCGGTCTCGCCGCGCAATGCGACGTCTGGCTGACCCGCGACGAACCCGAGCCGTTCGACATCGCGCTCGCCGACGGCCGCCAGCTCGAACTGACGCGCCACCGCGTGCCGGACGGCAACGCGGTGATCATCGTCGAGGACGTCACCGCGCGCCGCCGGACCGAGCAGCACATCCGGCATCTCGCGCGGCACGACGCGCTGACGGGTTTGCCGAACCGCCACGAACTGCATGCCCGGCTCAAGCGGATGCTGTCGCACCGGCCGCACATGCCGGGCGCGTCGCTCGCCGTCATGTATCTCGACCTCGACGGCTTCAAGGCGATCAACGACCGCTTCGGCCACCAGGCCGGCGACGAGGTGCTGACGCAGGTCGCCGAGCGGCTCGGCAAGACGCTGCCGCCCGGCGAGCTTGCGGCGCGCATCGGCGGCGACGAATTCGTCGTCGCGATCGACGATACGACGATGCACGCATGCTCGATCCTCGCCGCGCGCATCATCCGGCAGATCTCGGCACCGTATACGCTGTCGATCGGCAAGATCGTCAGCCTCGGGATCAGCATCGGCATCGCGCTCGACGACGGGCACGGCTCCCCCGACGAACTGATCCGTCAGGCCGACAGCGCGCTGTACGACGCGAAGTCGGCCGGCAAGGGCATCTACCGCTTCTATTCGAACGGCAGCCGCCGCGTGGCGCCGGTCACCGCCAGCTGATCCGACAGCACGCGCGGCCCGTTCATCGTCGTTTCCGCCGACCGCCGCATCCCTCCCGACGATTCAATCTCGAAACGCTTTGCGTGGCCGCACGCCCACGTGTCACGTGACGTGTTCCGTAACATCGCCGCTCGCCACCCGTTACGTTGACCGCAGAAGCCTGCACGATCGATGCAGCGGCCGACATTTCGTGGTTGGCATTCTTATTGCTCCTTGATGGGAAAGAACGTTTCAGGGAGCCCAACATGAATACCGTCGAAGTCCTCGCCAGAACCGAAACGATCGACGAACAAACCGTGATCGACGGCGCGTCCCTGATCCGGCGGCTCGTTTTCGAACGCCGCACGCCCGCCCGTGAAGCCGCGTGCGTCGACAATCCGCCGCTGACGCTGTACGGCGCGTTTCGCCAGGGCGTCACCGATTACGGCGCGCGACGCGCGAATCCGTATCGCGCCGGCAGCCGTTTCTGGGCATTGTGGGAAGAAGGTCGTATCGAAGCTGAAACATCGGGTCGCTGAGCCGACCGCGCGCGCCGGCCCTGTTGCGGCAAGGGGTCGGCGCGAAATTTGACGCATGAATGCGGCCGGCCCGCGCGGCCGCATGCGTTCACCGATGCAACATCGCGCGCGGTTTCGTGTATCGGCAAGCCGGCTCGCCCATGCGCATCCACGCGCATGCCGGTTGACGGCGGTCGGCGTTGCGCGCTCCCCGCGCGCCGCGTGGCGGTCGTTTCCCGATAAGATGGCAGATTCCGTTCATCGAACGATGCCGCCATGACCGCCCCTTCCTCACAGCGAAACCCCATCCACTGCGAAATCGATCTCGACGCGCCAGGCAAGCATGCGGGCTACCTGCGGCTGCCGCATTCCGTGCACCGCTCGGCGTACGGGTGGCTGCCGATCCCGATTGCGTCGATCCGCAACGGCGACGGCCCGGTCGCGCTCGTGATGGCCGGCAACCACGGCGACGAATACGAAGGCCAGATCATCGTGTCGCAGCTGATGCGCGAGATCGAACCCGAGATGGTCAGCGGGCAGCTGATCCTGCTGCCGATGGCGAATTTCCCCGCTGCAGACGCGGGCCTGCGCGTATCGCCGCTCGACGAAGGCAACCTGAACCGCAGCTTCCCCGGCGATCCAACCGGCACGCCGACGCAGATGATCGCCCACTACATCGAGCACGCGCTGCTGTCGCGTGCGCAGTATCTGGTCGACCTGCATTCGGGCGGCAGCTCGCTGCTGTACCAGGGCGGCAACATGCTCGCGATCGATCCGCTCGACGCGGACGAAGCCGCGAAGCTCAACGGGCTGCTGGTCGCGTTCGGCTTGCCGAATGCGCTGCTGCACGCGCCGAACCCCGTGCATTCGGCATCGGCGGCGCGCCGCCAAGGCGCGATCTCGATCGTGACCGAACTGGGCGGCGCGGGCATGGCCGATCCGTCGCTGATCCGGCTCGGCCGCCACGGGCTGCTGCACTACCTCGGTTATATCGGCCTGCTGCGCGGCGCGCTCGTGCCCGACGCACCGCCGACCGTCACGCGCTTCATGCGCGTCGACGGCGACCGCCACTTCGTCTATGCATACGAGCGCGGGCTGTACGAGCCGCTCGTCGAACTCGGCGACCAGGTGAAGGCCGGACAGCCGGCCGCGTGGGTGCATTTCCCCGATACGCCGCTGCACGAACCGATGCTGCACCGGTTCAACGGCGACGGCGAAGTGGTGTGCAAGCGCGTGCCCGCGCAGGTGCGGCGCGGCGATTGCCTGTTTCAGCTGGCGGAGTTGTCGGCTGCGCCGAGTGTCGGCCAATGAGTCGGATCCTATCGTTCAGGAAATCACGAACATGAAATGTCCTGCCTGCGGTGGCGCGCAACTGATCCGTGACACACGCGATATTCCGCACACCTGCCAAGGTCGCTCCACGGTCATACCGCGCATCACCGGCGACTTCTGCCCTGCATGCGGGGAATTCGTGCTGGACCTTGAAAATGCAAGCCGCCTCGGCGAAGCCGTGACACGGTTCGCAACACATATACAAGGCCGATCGACGTAGCCGCGCGACATCCGTCGCCCCACATGCATCAAACGAGTGCTTCTGCACGGAGCGCCCCATTCGGCTGACCCCACCCCATTCCCGCTGCAAGCCTTCTGACGCCTGCCGCGAAATCCTTATCGAAATTGCTTCGTTCGCCTTTGCCGGCCGCGCCGCTAACGTGTTCGAAACGGCGGCGGCCCGCCACATGCATCGCACGATGCGCACCGGCTGCCGTCATCACGACAACCGCGCCGCGATAACGGAACAGACCGGACGGGCCGCGTGCCCGAGCCCCGAACGGAACGTCCGCATCGCGCGCCCTTCGCGATGCCCATGGCCACGAACGACCGCCTCATCGACACGACGCCGCTCGACGTCCGCGCGCAGCCGCTGATCGACGCGCTGATCGACGAGTATTCGACCCGTTACAACGCGTACCGCCCCGATAGCCGCGCGTCCGCACGCGACGAACTCGCGCGCTACCCGGCCGAACTGTTCGCGCCGCCCGAAGGCGCCTTCGTGCTGCTGCTGCGCGACGGCGAAACGATCGGCGGCGGCGCGTTCAAGCGCTACGACGCGCAGACCGCCGAGCTCAAGCGCATCTGGACGCGCACGGACCTGCGCCGTCAGGGCCTCGCGCGGCTCATCGTCGAAGCGCTCGAGCTGCGCGCCGCGCAGCAGGGCTATCGCCGCCTGTACCTGACCACCGGTTTTCGCCAGCCCGAAGCGTGGGCGCTGTACGACCGCACCGGCTATACGCGGCTGTTCGATTCGTCGATCGACCCCGAAGCGTATTTCCACCTGCGGTTCGGCAAGGATCTCGCCGATCCGTCGCGCACGTCGACGCTCGCCGACCTGTGGGCGCCGTTACCCGAGCCGGTGCTGCCGCGCTGAGCCCACCGCTCCACCCGACTCCGCTCCCTACGACACCACAACAGGACGTTTTCATGCAACGAGCCGTACCGCTTTCTTCCCGTGCCATCCGCACGCTGGCCGCCGCGCTGATCGGCCTGACCGCGTTCGCCGCGGCCGCCGCGACGTTCGACCTGAGCCCCGAGCAGCGCGGCCGCCCGCGCGGCGTGGCCGATGCGGCGGTCGAACGCGCGGTGCCCGCGTCGTTCAAGTTCGCCGAGCCCGGCACGCTGACGATCGGCATCGCGCCGAGCCTGCCGCCGATCAGCTCGTATGCGACCGACGCGCGCACGGTGGTCGGCTTCGACGCCGACGTCGGCCAGCTCGTGTCCGACAGCCTCGGCCGCAAGCTGAAGATCGTCGCGCTCGCGTGGGCCGACTGGCCGCTCGCGCTCGAATCCGGGAAAGTCGACGCGGTGATCTCGAACGTGACCGTCACCGAGGAACGCAAGCAGAAGTTCGATTTCTCGTCGTACCGCCACGATCTGGTCGGCTTCTACGTGCGCAACGACAGCAGGATCCAGGCGATCCGCGAGCCGAAGGATGTCGCGGGGCTGCGCGTCGTGACCGACGCCGGCACCAACCAGGAAAAGATCCTGCTCGCGTGGGACCGCGAGAACGTCGCGCACGGGCTGAAACCCGTGCAGATCCAGTACTACGACGACCAGGCGATGCGCATCGTCGCCGTACAGTCGGGCCGCGCCGATGCCGTGTTCAGCGTGAACTCGGTGCTCGCGTATCAAAGCGCGCAGCAAGGCAAGACGCGGCTCGTCGGCGCGATCAGCGGCGGCTGGCCGCGCACGGCCGACATCGCGATCGCGACGCGCCGCGGCAGCGGGCTCGCCGAGCCGCTGACCGTCGCGCTGAACGGGCTGATCAAGAACGGCCGCTACCAGCAGGTGCTCGACCGCTGGAACCTCGCGTCCGAGGCGATCGACCAGTCGCGCACGAATCCGCCGGGGCTGCCGAAGAGCTGAGCGCCGCACGCGCATACCGTCCATCCACGCCATACGCAGGAACGCCGCTCACCATGTCTTATTCGCTTTCGTTGCTGGACAAGAGTCCGATCGCCGACGGCGCGAGCGCCGCCGACGCGCTGCGCTTCACCTCGACGCTCGCGCAGCGCGCCGAACAGCTCGGCTACGAGCGCTTCTGGGTCGCCGAGCATCACGGCACGCCGGGCTTCGCGAGCTCGGCGCCGGAGATCGTCGTCGCGCACCTGCTCGCGCACACGTCGCGCATCCGCGTCGGCTCGGGCGGCGTGATGCTGCAGCACTACAGCCCGTTCAAGGTCGCCGAATCGTTCAAGCTGCTGGCCGCGCTCGCGCCGGGCCGCGTCGATCTCGGCATCGGCAAGGCGCCCGGCGGGCTGCCGCTGACCACGCGCGCGCTGCAGTGGTTCCACGACAAGGCGCGCAAGCCCGACTTCGCGGGCCAGCTCGCGGAGCTCGACGCGTTTCTCGGCTGGGGCGTCGCCGAAGATCATCCGCTCGCCGGCGCGGTCGCGATGCCGGTGCCGCCGCAGCCGCCCGAACGCATCCTGCTCGGCGGCTCGCCGGACAGCGGCGCGCTCGCCGCGCGCAACGGCTGGCGCTTCTGCTACGCGGGGCATTTCAACGGCGACGACGCGAATCTCGAACGCTCGCTCGACGCGTACCGCAGCGCGGGCGGCACGCGGCCGCTCGTCGCGCTGTACGCGGTGGCCGCGCCGACACGCGACCAGGCCGAGCAGCTGATCGGGCCGCTGAAGATCTTCAAGCTGCAGTTCGCGGGCGGCCAGAGCTTCAACCTCGCGAGCGCACAGGCGGCCGCCGAATTCGCGCGGCAAAGCGGCGCGTCCGACTACCGGATCGACGAGCTGCGCCCGACCGTGCTGGCCGATACGCCCGAGCGCGTGCACCGCGCGCTCGATGCGCTGAGCCGGCGGCTCGACGTCGATGCATTCGTGATCGATTCGCCGGTGACCGACTACGCGGCGCGGCTCGCGTCGGTCGAATGGCTCGGCGGCGCGCTGTCGGCCACGCCGCTGCAAGCGGCCCTCGCGGCCGACCGCTCCCTTTCCCCTGACCAGAACGCGTGACGCTCCCATGACGACCCGACGATCGATCCCCTTCGGCCTGATGCTGCAAGGCGCAGGCAGCCACATGAACGCATGGCGGCACCCGAGCAACCCGCCGGACGCGAGCATCAACCTCGACTTCGCGATCGGCATCGCGCGCAAGGCGGAAGCCGCCGGCATCGCGTTCGCGTTCGTCGCGGACGGCCTCTACATCAACGAGAAGTCGATCCCGCACTTCCTGAACCGCTTCGAGCCGCTGACCGTGCTGTCGGCGCTCGCGGTCGCGACGAAGAAGATCGGGCTCGCGGGCACGATCTCGACGTCGTACAGCGAGCCGTTCACGGTCGCGCGCCAGCTCGCGTCGCTCGACGCGATCAGCGGCGGGCGCGCGGGCTGGAACGTCGTGACGACGCCGCTCGAAGGCACCGCGAAAAATTTCGGCAAGGCGCATCCGGATCACGAACTGCGCTACGAGATCGCCGACGAATACCTCCACGTCGTCCAGGGCCTGTGGGATAGCTGGGACGACGACGCGTTCGTGCGCGACCGCGCGACCGGCCGCTTCTTCGATCGCGACAAGCTGCATACGCTCGATCACCACGGCCGCTTCTTCCAGGTCGCGGGCCCGCTGAACATCCAGCGCTCGCCGCAGGGGCAGCCGGTAATCTTCCAGGCCGGCTCGTCCGACACCGGCATCGGTCTCGCCGGTAAATACGCGGACGCCGTGTTCACGCATTCGCCGTCGCTCGACGAGACAGCCGCGTTCACGCGGCGCGTGAAGCAAAGCGCGGTCGAGCACGGGCGGCAAGCCGACGACGTGAAGATCTTCCCCGGCGTCGGGCCGATCGTCGGCCGCACGGCCGCCGAGGCCGAAGACAAATACCAGGCGATCCGCGACCTGCTGACGATCGACGAGGCGCTCGCATATCTCGGCCGCTATTTCGATCACCACGATTTCACGCAATACGCGCTCGACGCGCCATTCCCGGAACTCGGCGAGCTCGGCCGCAACAGCTTCCGCTCGACCACCGACCGGATCAAGGCCGACGCGAAGACCAAGGGCCTGTCGCTGCGCGAGACGGCGCTCGCGGTCGCGACGCCGCGCCCGAACTTCATCGGCACGGCCGAGCATGTCGCCGACGAGCTGATCCGCTGGCACGACGCGGGCGCCGGCGACGGTTTCATCCTCGGCTTTCCGGTGCAGGCGCAAGGCGTCGACGATTTCGTCGAACTCGTGATTCCGGTGCTCGAGGCGCGCGGCCGCTACAGCCGCGACCTGCCCGGCGCGACGCTGCGCGACCACCTCGGCCTGCCGCGCAAGGCGAGCCGCCACGCGGTGCCCGGCGCCGCGCAGGAAACGGCGGCCGAAGCGCACGCCTGACCCACCGCGGCCCGGCCACGGGCCGACGCGCCGCGCCGCCCGGGCGCGGCGCTCCCGACCGATTCGAGGACTTCCAACGACATGAGCGACACGACCCATCTCGGCGGCGCACTGCCGCCGCTCTCTTCCCCCGGCGCGCGCGAGCCCGGCACGCGGTTCCGGATCGTGCCCGCGCGCCACCGGGCGCGCACGGCCGGGACCGTGCTCGCCGTCGTGCTGATCGCGATCGCGCTGCATTCGATCCTCGGCAACCCGCAATGGGGCTGGCCGGTGTTCGCCGAATGGTTCCTGTCGCCGCCGGTGCTGTCGGGGCTCGCGCGCACGCTGGTGCTGACGCTGCTCGGCGCGGTGTTCGGCTTCGTGCTCGGCGCGTTCGTCGCGCTGGCCCGGCTGTCGCGTTCGCGCCTGCTGTCCGCGAGCGCATGGACCTTCGTGTGGCTGTTCCGCTCGATTCCGCTGATCGTGCTGCTGCTGATCCTGAACAACCTCGGCTACCTGTACGAGCATGTGCGGCTCGGCGTCCCGTTCACCGGCATCGTGTGGTTCGAAGCGCCGACGACCGACCTGATCAGCCCGTTCCTCGCGGCCGTGCTCGGCCTCACGCTGAACCACGCGGCGTTTTCCGCGGAAGTGATCCGCGGCGGCATTCTCGCGGTCGACCAGGGCCAGCTCGAAGCGGCCGCCGCGCTCGGGCTGCCGCGCAGCCGCCAGACCGCGCGGATCGTGTTGCCGCAGGCGATGCGCGCGATCCTGCCGACCGCGTTCAACGACCTGATCACGCTCGCGAAAGGCACGTCGATGGTGTACGTGCTCGCGATGCCGGAGCTGTTCTACACGGTGCAGGTGATCTATCGCCGCAACCTCGAAGTGATTCCGCTGCTGATGGTCGCGACCGTCTGGTACCTGATCATCCTGACGGTGCTGTCGGCGATCCAGGTGCAGGTCGAGCGGCACTATGCGCGCGGCGCGCTGCGCAATCCGCCGCCGTCGGTGCTCACGTTCGCGCTCGCGCGCATCGGCGTGCTGTGGCGGCGTGCCGCGTCGCGCCATTCGGCGTCGATCGTGCGGGCCGCAGGCGATACCGATACCGTGGCCGCCGCCGTGCCGCGTGCGGGCGGCGAAGTGGCCGTGCATGGCGTGTCGAAACAGTTCGGCATGCAGCGCGTGCTCGACAACGTGTCGTTCGTCGCGCCGCGCGGCAGCGTGACCGCGATCGTCGGGCCGTCGGGCTCGGGCAAGTCGACGCTGCTGCGCACGATCAACCATCTCGAACGCGTCGACGACGGTTTCATCGACATCGACGGCGAACTGATCGGCTATCGGCGCGACGGCGACGTGCTCTACGAGCTGAAGGAGCGCGAAGTGCTGAAGCGGCGCACCGCCGTCGGGATGGTGTTCCAGAATTTCAACCTGTTCCCGCACCTGACGGTGCTCGAGAACCTGATCGAGGCGCCGGTCGCCGTCGCCGGCGTCACGCGCGATGCGGCCGAGCGCACCGCTCGCACGCTGCTCGCGCGCGTCGGTCTTGCGGATAAAGCCGATGCGTATCCGCGCCAGTTGTCCGGCGGCCAGCAGCAGCGCGTCGCGATCGCGCGGGCGCTTGCGTTGCGTCCGAAGGTGCTGCTGTTCGACGAGCCGACGTCCGCGCTCGACCCGGAACTCGTCAACGAGGTGCTCGACGTGATCAAGGAACTCGCTCGCTCGGGCACGACGCTCGTGATCGTCACGCACGAGATCGGCTTCGCGCGCGAAGTCGCGGACAACGTGCTGTTCATGGAGCGCGGACGCATCGTCGAGGCCGGCCCGCCGGCCGTCGTGCTCGACGCGCCGTCGCATCCGCGCACGCGCGCGTTCCTGTCGCGGGTGCTGTGATGCGCATCCCTGCCGATAACCGGGGCGCCACACGATGATCGATCGACGTCAATTCATGACCGCCGCGCTGGTCGCGGCATCCGGCAGCCTGCCGTCGCGCATCGCGCACGCGGCGGCCGCAACCGCCGACCTCGACCCGCGCCAGGCCGGCCGGATTCGCGCGTCGCGTGACGACGCGGCCATCCGCGAGGCAAGCGGCTACCGCTGGGTGCGCGACGGCGCATTCACGGTTGCGATTTCACCGCACGCGCCGCCCGTATCGACCTACGCGACCGACGCACGCACCGTGGTCGGCGCCGATCCCGACTACGCGCAGCTCGTCGCCGATGCGCTCGGCCGCACGCTCGTGCTGGTGCCGATCGCGTGGGCCGACTGGCCGCTCGGGCTGACGTCCGGCAAGTACGACGCGGTGATCTCGAACGTCGGCGTGACCGAGAAGCGCAAGGAGAAATACGATTTCACGACGTACCGGCTCGGGCTGCACGGCTTCTATGTACGCACCGGCAGCCCGATCGCGAAGATCGCCGAGCCGAAGGACATCGCGGGCCTGCGGATCATCACCGGTGCCGGCACGAGCCAGGAGCGCATCCTGCTCGAATGGAGCCGGCGCAACGTCGCTCAAGGATTGACGGCGACCGGGTTGCTCTATTTCGACGACGATGCGACCGCGCGCGTCGCGCTGCTGTCGGGCCGCGCCGATGCGGAGCTGAACCCGAACGCGTCGCTCGCATACGAGGCCGCGCGCAGCGGCAAGATCCGCCGCGTCGGCGTCGTCAATGCGGGCTGGCCGAACAATGCAGATGTCGCGATCGCGACGCGTCGCGGCAGCGGCCTCGCGCCTGCGCTGACGCTCGCGACGAATGCGCTGATCGGCAGCGGCCGCTACGGGCAGGCGCTCGCGCGATGGGGATTGCAGAGCGAGGCGATCGCGCGCGCGGAGACCAATCCGCCGGGGTTGCCGTCGTTCTGAAGGCGTCGATGCGTCGATGCGTCGATGCCTGAGTGACATCGCCCCGGCATTCCACGATGGAAATACCGGGGCGCAGTCGAAGCAGTACCGTTCGTCGCCGAGTCGCGCCTACGCCGTCACCGCCGCTTGATATCGGTCGAGTTCCGCGACCTGCGCATGAATCGCCGGAATCAGGTCGCGGCCGTAGACCAGCGCATCGTCGAGCGGATCGAACCCGCGAATCAGGAACGTCGACACGCCGAGCCGGTAGTACGCGCCGAGCGCCCGCGCGACCTGTTCGGGCGTGCCGACCAGCGCGGTCGAATTCCAGCGCGCGCCGGTCAGGTTCGCGACACCCATCCACAAGCGCTCGTCGAGCACATCGCCCTGCGCGGCGGCGGCCATCAGCCGTTGCGAGCCCGCGTTCTGCGGCGCGTGGCCGGCGATCGGCTGGCCGTTCGCGACCCGCGCCGCACGCACGCGCTCGCGGATCGCCTCGGCCTTCTCCCACGCGGCGGCCTCGGTATCGGCGACGATCGGCCGAAACGACACGCTGATGCGCGGCGCGCGCCCGAACGGCGCGGCGGCGGCCCGCACGCGCGCGATCTGCTCGCGCACCGATGCGAGCGGCTCGCCCCACGTCATGTAGACATCCGCGTGCTCGCCCGCGACCGCGAGCGCGGCCGGCGACGAGCCGCCGAAATAGATCGGCACGTGCGGCCGCTGCGCGCCCTTCACGAGCGGCGACGCGCCGCGCAGCCGGTAGAACTCGCCGTCGTGGTCGACCGGCGCATCGGCCAGCCAGATCCGCTTCAGCACGTCGAGATATTCGCCGGTGCGGCGGTAGCGCGCATCGTGCGGCACGAAATCGCCGTCGCGCCGCAAGTCCGTATCGTCGCCGCCCGACACGACGTTCAGCGCGAGCCGGCCGCCGCTGAACACGTCGAGCGTCGCGATCTGCCGCGCGGCGGCCGACGGCACGATCACGCCTGGCCGATGCGCGAGCAGGATGCGGATGCGTTCGGTCGCGGCGGCCGCGAACGAGGCGACGATGAAGCCGTCCGCGGCGTTGCTGAAATGGCCGACCAGGATCTGGTCGAAGCCCGCCGCCTCGTGCGCCTGCGCGAAACGGCGCACGTAGTCTGGCTGGACGGCCGCGCCGCCCGGTACGTCAACCTCCGCGCCGGGCGTCGCGGTGATCATGCCGATGATGTTGACTGGCATGTCGGGATGTCCTTCTGGTTCTCGATCGGGAATCGTGGATGCGACGGCGCGATTACTGCGCGGCGGCCGTCTTTTGCGCAGGCGCCGCGAACGCGCCCGCATACGAGCGGTCGAGCAGCTTCGACGTGTCGTACGCGGCCGGAATCACGCCGGCCTTGTGCAGGAAGTCGGCGGTGTTCTGCGCGTCCTTCGCGGCCGTATCGTCGACCGGGCCCACGCGCTGCTTCGCATTGTCGAGCCAGCGGTACGCGACGTCGGGCTCGAGCTTCGCGCGCTTCGCCCACAGGTCCGCATACTCGCGCGGATGGCTGTCGACCCACTGGCGCGCGGCGACGACGCGCTTCAGGAAATCGGCGATCTCCGCACGCTTGCCCGACGCGGCCTGCTCGTTCGCGGCGACGAAGCTCAGCGCGGGCATCAGCCCCTGCGCGGTGGTGATGGGCCGCGCGCCCTGCCGCAGCGCGAGCGTGCTGACGAACGGCTCCCACAACGACACGGCATCGACCGACCCGTTCGCGAGCGCGTTGGTCGCGTCGATCGGCATCAGGTACGCGTACTTGACCGAATCCGCGCGCAGGCCCGCGTGTTCGAGCGCGCGCAGCACGAGCTGCTGGCTCCAAGCGCCGCGCCACACGGCGACGGTCTTGCCCTGCAGGTCGGCCACGGTGCGCACCGGCGAATTCTTCGGCACGAGGATCGCGACGCCGTCGAGGCTCTGCCGCGACACCGCGACGACCTTCACCGGCGCGCCGCGTGCGGCCAGCGTGAGCAGCGCGGAATCGCCGAGAAAGCCGATGTCGATCGCGTTGCCGTTCAGGCTCTCGGCGACGGGCGCGGCGGCCTGGAAGTGCTTCCACTCGATCGTGTAAGGCAGGTCCTTCAGCACGCCGGACGCCTCCATCGACGCCTGGATGTTGAAGTAGTTCTGTTCACCGACGCGCAGCGTGACGGTGTCTTTCGCGATGCCCGGCTGCGCGGCAAGCGCCAGCAAGAGCGCCGTGACGATTCGGCTCGGCAACGTAATCTCCCGGATGGTTGGCGGGCTGCCGCACGACGGCGGCGCCTCGTTGTCCGCCTTGCGCGACGGCCGGCGGAACGGATGGAACCGATGAAGATACGGCGATCCTCTTCATGAGACAAACGCAATATTCTGCTATGCAAAGATGCAAATATTTTATGGGACGAGCCGCGTCACGCGACGCCGGACGCCGCCTTCCGCAACACAGCCTTCGAACGATTCCTCGACATATATTTCGTGCACGAAATAAATCTCGGACTATATTTCGCATACAAAATAATCACCTGGAACGAGGACGGCCATGACCTCCCAACCGATCGAGTTTTCCGCCATCGACGGCTATCCGCTGCGCGGCACGCTGTGGACGCCCGATGCCGAACCGCGCGCGCTGGTGCTGATCCATCCGGCGACGGCCGTGCCGGAGCGGCTGTATGCGGGCTTCGCGCGCTTCCTGACCGAACGCGGCTTCGCGGCATTGACCTACAACTACCGCGGCATCGGCGCGTCGCGGCCCGCGCGCCTGGGCGCGCTGCGAGCCCGCATGCGCGACTGGATGGAGCTCGACGTCGGCGCCGCGACCGCATGGGCACGGCACGCGTACGAAGGGTTGCCGCTGCTGGCGGTCGGGCATAGCGTCGGCGGGCACGCGATCGGGCTGTCCGCGAGCACGACGCACCTGCGCGCGGCCGTGCTCGTCGCCGCGCATGCAGGCAGCACGCGACTGATCGCGCAGGCGGCCGAGCGCCTGAAGGTGCGGCTGATCCTGCGCGTGCTGGGCCCGCTGATGTCCGCGCTGCTCGGCTACGTGCCCGGCAAGCGGCTCGGGCTCGGCGAGGACCTGCCGGCCGGCGTGTTCCGCGAATGGAGCCGCTGGACGACGCTGCCGCACTATTTCTTCGACGATCCGACACTCGGCGCGGCCGATCGTTTCTCGAAACAGCGGCTGCCGATCCTCGCGCTCGGCTTCGACGACGATCCGTGGGCGAACCCGGCCGCGATCGACCTGCTGATAAGCTATCTGACCGGCGCGGCGGTCGAGCGCCGCCAGATCGATCCGCACGCGGCGGGCAGCGGCCCGGTCGGGCACATGGGCTTCTTCCGCAGCCGGCCCGGCACCGTGCTGTGGCCCGACCTGGCCGACTGGCTCGCGCAGGCACTCGACACGCCGCGCGCCGCGGGCCGTCCATCCCTTTCCATTGCAGCCGGGAACCCAGCTTGAGCGAAAACCGACGACTGTTTTTCCTGTTGAACATCGGCCAGCGGCGCGTGCAGCGCTGGGTCGACCGCAAGGCCGAGACCGATACGCGCGCGAGCGCCGCGCAGGCCGGCGTGCTGTTCTGTCTCGCGAAGCAGGACGGCGCGCTGATCGGCGAAGTTGGCGCCGCGCTGCAGCTCGCGCCGTCCGCGATGACGGGGCTCGCCGACCGGATGGCGAAAGCCGGCCTGCTCGCGCGCCACGCCGATTCGGACGACGGCCGCGCGACGCGCCTGTACCTGACCGACGAAGGCCACACGGCGCTCAAGCACGCGCGCGTGCTGCTGCGCGAGCTGAACGGCAAGCTGTGCGACGGGTTTTCCGACGCGGAACTCGATATCGTCGCGCGCTGGCTGCACGCGTTGCAGGACCGGTTTCCGGCGGAGCGCTGAGCAGCGGCAACGCGGACGCCGCAGCGCCTGCCGGCAGCGCATCGATTCGACAAAACCGGCTCGCGCCGGCTGCAATCGAAAGCGATTGCGATTCGCCTTTTCGATTCGATTTCCACGCACTCGCGACGGCAAATTTTGCGTTCGCGCCGCGCCGCTCCGGCAACGCTTTCCGGCTACGCTCTGTTACAAAAAATTGCCTGCCGCGCCGCATCCGGATCATCTACATTGCAATCCACTTCTACGCATTCTTCGCCTGCCCGAACCGGCCCCCCAGCCGGGCTGGCATCAACGACACATCCGTCACAAGCAATAAAACGAATAGGAGTCTTGACCGAAGTGCTGGCGGTATCCAGCGCACGCGGATTGCGATGGCTGAAGCGGCATCCTGAACGACACCGGCGGCACGCATCGGGTGCGGCGCCGCAACACCCCGACACCGGCGGCCTGTGCCGCCGCACATCGGCTCGCGCTGCCTCGTTCCGCCGCACCATCGCGGCCGCACGTCAACGAGGAGCAGTCCATGCGACGCATTATCGTGTCCCACCCGCTTTTCACCTGCCTGCCCGCCGTGATGGCGCTGGCCTGTGCCGCCGCGCACGCCGATCCCGTGCTCGTGTCCGGCCCCAGTCCATACGCCGCCTGCACCATAGGCGGCCCCGGCACCGTCTATGTGAATGCCGAGGTCGAACCCTGGCTTTCGGTCAATCCGGCAAACCCGACGAACATGATCGGCGTATGGCAGCAGGACCGCTGGTCGAACGGCGGCGCGCACGGGCTTGTCGCCGGTTATACGTTCGACGGCGGCGCGACCTGGGCGCGGACGACGCAGCCGTTCAGCGCATGCGCGCCGGGCGGGCTCACGTACGAGCGCGCGTCCGACCCATGGGTGTCCTTCGGCCCGGACGGCACCGCGTATTCGGTATCGATCTCGTTCAACCAGTCGAACAACAGCAACGCGGTCGCCTCATCGGTATCGACCGACGGCGGGCAGACCTGGAGCAGCCCCGCAGTGCTGATCGCGGACAACGAACCGACCACGCAGTTCTTCAACGACAAGGAGTCGGTGACGGCAAACCCGGTGAAGGCCGGCACCGCATACGCGGTATGGGACCGCCTCGAACTGCCGAACGGCAACCCGTACGCGAACCTGCATACGCAGGCGTTCCGCGGGCCGACGCTGTTCTCGAAGACGACCGACGGCGGCAAGACCTGGAGCAAAGCGAAGGTCATCGTCCACGTGCCGTCGCGCCAGCAGACGATCGGCAACCAGATCGTCGTCGATCCGAGGAGCGGCACGCTGTACGATTTCTTCAACCTGATCCAGCCGCCGTTCAGCAAGGCGGCCGGCAAGGTCGCGTTCATCAAGTCCACCGACGACGGCGCGACGTGGACGAAGCCGCAGGTGATCGCCGGGCTGCAGACGGTCGGCGTGACGGATCCGAACACCGGCGAACCCGTTCGCACCGGCGACATCATTCCCGAGCCCGCGATCGATCCCGCATCGGGCCAGCTTTACGTCGTATGGCAGGACAGCCGCTTCAACGGCGGCAAGTACGATGAAATCGCGCTATCGACGTCGACGGACGGCGGCGCGTCCTGGAGCGCGCCGCTGCAGGTCAACACGCCGACCGGTCGGCCTGCCTTCAATCCGTCGGTGCGGGTCGACAACACGGGCGCCGTAATGGTCACCCACTACGACTTCCGCGACCTGCTGGCCGGGAACACGACGACGCTGCCGACAGGCTTCTGGCGCAAGATCTCGCACGACGGCGGCGCCTCGTTCGGCGACGAGCGGCGCGTCGGCGGACCGTTCGACATGAAGCTCGCGCCGATCGCGGAAGGCTTCTTCATCGGCGACTATCAGGGCCTCGACGTTCGCCCGTCGTCGTCGTTCCATCCGTTCTTCGTCCAGACCAACTCGGGCAATCTGACGAACCGCACGGACGTGTTCTTCGCCCAATGACGCGAACCGGGCAGCACGGCCGCCGTCGCGACGCGATCCGTCGCGCGGCGGCCGCCCGCGTCACTGCATCTCGGTCAGCACGATGCGCCCGTCGACCTTGCCTTCGCGCAGCTTTGCGAACACGTCGTTGATGTTGCCGAGCCGGTCGCGATGGATATGCGCGCGCACCAGGCCGTCGGCCGCGAAGTCGAGCGATTCCTGCAGGTCGCGGCGCGTGCCGACGATCGACCCGCGCACGGTGATGCCGTTCAGCACCGTCGAGAAGATCGGCAACGGGAAATCGCCGGGCGGTAGCCCGTTGAGCGCGACCGTGCCGCCGCGCCGCACCATCCCGAGCGCCTGCGCGAACGCGCTGCGCGACACCGCCGTGACGAGCACGCCGTGCGCGCCGCCGATCTCCTTCTGGATCACCTTCGCCGGATCGTCGACCGATGCGTCGATCGTCAGTTGCGCGCCGAGCTGCCGCGCGAGCGCAAGCTTGTCGGACGAAATGTCGATCGCCGCGACGTGCAGGCCCATCGCGCGCGCGTACTGCACCGCCACGTGCCCGAGCCCGCCGATGCCGGAGATCGCGAGCCACTGGCCGGCGCGCGTATCGGTGACGCGAATGCCCTTGTAGACGGTCACGCCCGCGCACAGGATCGGCGCGATCTCGTCGAACGCGACCTGCGCCGGCAGATGGCCGACGTAGTCGGGATCGGCGAGCACGTATTCCGCGTAGCTGCCGTTCACCGAATAGCCGGTGTTCTGCTGGTCGTGGCACAGCGTTTCCCAGCCCGTGTAGCAGTACTCGCAATGTCCGCAGGCCTTGTAGAGCCACGGCACGCCGACGCGATCGCCCTCGCGCACGTGCGTGACGCCCGCGCCGACCGCCGCGACGATGCCCACGCCTTCATGCCCCGGAATGAACGGCAGCGACGGCTTCACGGGCCAGTCGCCGTCGGCCGCGTGCAGGTCGGTGTGACAGACACCCGACGCCTTGATGTTGACGAGGATCTGGCCGGGGCCCGGCGTCGGCACGGGCACTTCCTCGATACGCAACGGTTCGCCGAATGCGTGCACCACGGCCGCTTTCATGGTTTGCGTCATGCGTCGCTCCTGTCTGGTCATTGAGCGACCCAGTATCCGGTTTCGGAAGCGGAGAACGTTGATGCGTGTCAACGCGATGCGCGCCATCCGCCAATCGCGGCTGCATCATCGCGTCGCACCGCGGCGCGGTCGGGCGCCCGGCGCTTCGCTCCACGCCGTACCGGTCGCACTCGCAGGCGATCATCGGCCGGAACGCCTTCCGCTCAAGCCGATATTTCGACGACCAGACGGAAGCCGGACGCACCGCCGACATCCGGCTTGGAATTTGAAACGATATAACATATCATTTCGCGTGCTCGTCCGCCTGACTCCGTTCCACTGTGGGTGGCCGAGCGTCGCCGAGCCATGTTCCAACGGGTCACCGCGCGTCGTTGACGCAACAATATATCGTATCCAGCCGTGACCCGCATCGCTCGTTATCCGATCCGATTCCAACCGATTCACCGACCATGCGCGACCTCCCTCGTCTACCGCTTCGCCCGCTTTCGCCCCTTTCGCTGATGCTGCTCGCCGCCGCCGCGCACGCGCAGACCGATGCACCCGCCGCGTCGGGCACGCCTTCGGCTACCGCGCTCGCGCCGATCTTCGTGACCGCGAACCCGCTCGGCGATACCGAACTGATCTCGCCGACCGTCCAGCTTTCCGGCGACGCGCTGACGCGCCGCCAGGCCGATTCGCTCGGCGAAACGCTGAACGGGCTGCCCGGCGTGTCGACCACCACCTACGGGCCGATGGTCGGCCGCCCGATCATCCGCGGCATGGACGGTGACCGGATCCGGCTGCTGCAGAACGGCGTCGCGTCCTACGACGCGTCGTCGCTGTCGTACGACCATGCGGTGCCGCAGGATCCGCTATCGATCGAACGCGTCGAGATCGTGCGCGGCCCGGCCGCGCTGCTGTACGGCGGCAACGCGGTGGGCGGCGTCGTCAACACGATCGACAACCGGATTCCGCGCGAAGCGATCGAAGGCGTGACGGGTGCGCTCGACGCGCGCTACGGCGGCGCGAATTCCGTGCGCGCGGGTGCCGCGCAGGTCGAAGGCGGCAACGGACGCTTCGCGTTCCACGTCGACGCGTTCGACCGCGAAACGAGCAAGCTGCGGATTCCCGGCTACGCACGCAGCAGCGCACAACGCGCGATCGACGGCCCCGACACGCCGCAGCCGGAAGGCAGCGTGCCGAACAGCGACGGCCGCGTACACGGCGGCGCGGTGGGCGCGTCGTACACGTGGGCGGACGGCTTCGCGGGCCTGTCGTACAGCGGCTACGAATCGAACTACGGGTCCGTCGCGGAGAGCGACGTGCGGCTGCGGATGCGCCAGGAACGCCTCGCGCTCGCGTCCGAGGTGCGCAACCTGAGCGGGCCGTTCACGAAGCTGAAATTCGACTTCGCATACACCGACTACCGCCACAAGGAAGTCAACAACGGCGAGACGGCGACCACCTTCCGCAACCGCGGCTACGAGGCGCGCATCGAGGCGAGGCATCGCAAGATCGGCCCGTTCGAAGGCGCGATCGGCGTGCAGTTCGGCCAGAACACGTTTTCCGCGCTCGGCGACGAGACGCTCGTGCCGTCCACCCGCACGAACAGCGTCGCGCTGTTCGGCCTCGAGGAATGGCAGGTCGTCCCGGCGCTGAAGCTGTCTCTCGGCGGCCGCTTCGAGCATGTGAAGGTCGATCCCGATCCGGCCGGCGTCGAGAAATTCGCGGGTGCGCAGCCGCGCGATTTCAACGCGGGCAGCCTGTCGGCCGGCGCGCTGTTCTCGCTGACGCCCGTGTGGTCGGTCGCGGCGAACGTCGCGTACACCGAACGCGCGCCGACCTTCTACGAGCTGTATTCGAACGGCCCGCACGATGCGACCGGCCAGTTCCTGATCGGCAACCCGAACGCGTCGAAGGAAAAGGCCGTGTCGACCGACCTGTCGCTGCGCTATGCGAGCGGCCCGAACCGCGGCAGCGTCGGCGTGTTCTACAACCGCTTCTCGAACTACCTGACCGAGTACAACACGGGCCGCGTCGTGAACGGCGACGGCGAGCCCGTCGCGCCCGGCGCCGACGGCTCGCTGAACGAAGCGATCTATCGCGGCGTGCGCGCCGAGTTCTACGGCATCGAACTGGACGGCAAATGGCGCGCGTTCTCGCGGCGCGGCCATACGGTCGACCTGGAACTGACGGCCGACTACACGCACGCGCGCAACGTCGACACGGGCCAGCCGCTGCCGCGCATCGCGCCGCTGCGCGCGACACTCGCGGCCGACTACGGCTACGGCCCGTTCGGCGCGCGTGCGCAGGTCACGCACGCGTGGTCGCAGCATCGCGTGCCCGACAACGACTTCTCGACGGACGGCTATACGTCGCTGGGCGTGATGCTGACCTACAAGTTCCGCGTCGGCGCGACGCACTGGCTCGCGTACCTGCGCGGCGACAACCTGACGAACCAGGAAATCCGCTATTCGACGTCGGTCGTGCGCGGCTTCGCGCCCGAAGGCGGCCGCAGCGTGATGGCCGGATTGCGCACCACGTTCTGAGTGCCGGGCGGCCCGCCGCCCCTTGCGCACGCGGCGTTCGCCCGCGCAAGGTGCGGCCCCGCCCGTCGCGAGATGCGGCGCACATCGTGCCGCATCTCGCCGTTTCCCCTGCGCCGATGCAGACTTTTAAAACTGGCGAATGACGAGTATCCTAAAAAAAGCACTCCCCGTTCGGACGGCGAATCGCGTGCCCTGATTCCCGTCCGATCGCATTGCGGCCCCATCGCATCGCGCGCAGCGCGCCGATGGCGGCGTCCGCTTCGCGCCCCGGCCGCACGAACCTTCCCCCAACAATCGTCAGGAGAGCTGGTGAGCCGTCTCGTCGTCGTATCCAATCGCATCGCAGATCCCCGTAAAGCCGCGGCCGGCGGCCTCGCCGTCGCCGTGAAGGACAGCCTGCAGGAAACCGGCGGCGTCTGGTTCGGCTGGAGCGGCAGGCTGCGCGGCGCCGACGATCAGCCCTCGCAGGGCGAAGAGGTGCAGATCCAGAACGTCGGCGGGATCCAGCTCGCGACGATCGACCTCGACCCGCAGGACTACGACGCTTACTACCTCGGCTATTCGAACAACGTGCTGTGGCCGGTGTTCCACTACCGGCTCGATCTCGCGCAGTTCGACCGGCGCTTCGCCGACGGCTACCGGCGCGTGAACCAGTTGTTCGCGCGCAAGCTGCGCACGCTGCTGCGCCCCGACGACATCGTCTGGGTGCACGACTACCAGCTGATTCCGCTCGCCGCCGAGCTGCGCGCGATGGGCTGCAGGAATCCGATCGGCTTCTTCCTGCACATCCCGATGCCGCCGCCGCCGATCATGGCCGCGATCCCCGAACACGAATGGCTGATGCGCTCGCTGTTCGCATACGACCTCGTCGGCTTCCAGACCGAATCGGATCTGCTCCACTTCGAGCATTACGTCGAAGCGGAAGCCGGCGCCGCGCGGCTGCCGGACGGCCGCCTGCGCGCCTTCGGCCGCACGCTGTCGGCCGGCGCGTTTCCGATCGGCATCAACGTCGACGAGTTCGAGTCGCTCGCCCGCGATCGCGACGGCCTCGACATGTTCGACCGGATGCGCGATGAATATTCGCGCCGCCAGTTGCTGGTCGGCGTCGACCGGCTCGACTACACGAAGGGGCTGCCGCAGCGCGTGCATGCGTTCCGCCAGTTGCTCGAACAGTATCCGGAGAATCGCAACCGCGCGACGCTGATCCAGATCGCCGCGCCGAGCCGCGAGGATCTCGGCGCATACGACGACCTGCGGCGCGAGATGGACAGCCTGTGCGGCGCGATCAACGGCGACTACGGCGAACTCGAATGGATGCCGATGCGCTACATTCACCGCACCGTCGCGCGCAAGCGCTTGCCGGGCCTGTATCGCGCGAGCCGCGTCGCGCTCGTCACGCCGCTGCGCGACGGGATGAATCTCGTCGCGAAGGAGTTCCTCGCCGCGCAGGACGCGGCCGACCCGGGCGTGCTCGTGCTGTCGCGTTTCGCGGGTGCGGCCGAGCAATTGAAGCCGGCGCTGCTCGTCAATCCGTACGACACGCAAGGCACCGCGCAGGCGATCCAGCGCGCGCTGACGATGCCGCTCGAAGAACGCCGCCAGCGCCACTCCGCGTTGATGGCGATCGTGCGCAAGACCGACGTGCACTGGTGGCGCACGCGTTTTCTCGAAGCGCTCGCCGAAGCGGCCGAAGTCGCGGCGGCCACCGAGCACTGACCGCACTCACATGTCCGTCGCCGCGTATTCGAGCGCCGCGCCGTTCACGTCGCACACATCGACCGAGATCGGGATGCCCGCACGTATGCTCTCGGTCACCACGCAATACGCATCGAACTGATCGAGCACGCGCGTCGCCGCCGCGAGATCGGCCCACGTCTTGCCGATCGACAGCCGCACGGCCATCGCGCTCACGCGCACCCTGCCCGCTTCGTTCTGCGCCATGTCGACGTCGATCCGCGCGGTGACCGGCTCCGGATCGACATGCTGCCGGTTCAGCGCGAACAGCAGGCTCGCCGCGAGACAGCTCGCGACCGACGCGGCAAGCAGCCGGATCGGGTTCGGCCCGCGCCCGTCGCCGAGCGGCGGCGGTTCATCGATGAGCACCGGCGACAGCGTCGTGCCGGCAAACCTGACTTCGAAGCCGAATCGCGCCTGCTGCGCGACTTCGACCGATACGTGCGCCTCGCTCATGGCGACTCCGTAGCTGGAAAGAGGGAAAGGAATTCCGGCGCATCGCCGCATCGACACGCGCCGGCCGCAGGATTGCGGCGCGTTCAGCGTTCGGGTTCGCGCGGCGGCCCGTACGCGACGAAATCGCGCTCGACCGCCGACGCCTGCTCCGGCGCGAGCGCGTCGCCGCGCGGACCGGCATCGCCGTCGGCTGCCGCCGCCGCGGACGACGGTTCGATGCGAGCGTCGATCAGCGCCTGCAGCGCGTCGCGTTCGAGCACTTCGCATTGCAGCAGCCGTCGCGCGATGCGTTCGAGCGCATCGCGACGTTCGCCGAGCGTCGCCGCGACCCGCGCATGCGCGTCGGCCAGCAGCGCGTGCACCTCGTCGTCGATCATCCGGGCCGTGTGCTCGCTGCAGCGTCCGGCGCCCGCATGCCATGCGCCGGGCATGCCCTGGCGCGCATCGCCGTCGTCGAACGTCGCGAGCCCGATCTTCTCGCTCATCCCGTACTGCATGACCATGTGGCGCGCCATCGCGGTCGCGCGTTCGAGATCGTTCTGCGCGCCCGTCGACACGTCGCCGAACACGAGTTCTTCGGCGACGCGCCCGCCGAGCAGCGCGTCGATCCGGTCGAGCAGCTCGCTCCTGCGCAGCACGTAACGATCCTCGGTCGGCACCTGCTGCGTATAGCCGAGCGCGGCGACGCCGCGCGGAATGATCGACACCTTCTTCACCGGATCGCAGTGCGCGCGGCTTTCCGCGACGAGCGCATGGCCGGCCTCGTGATACGCGATGGTCAGCTTCTCCTGCGCGTTCATCACGCGGCTCTTGCGCTCGAGGCCCGTCAACGCGCGGTCGATCGCCTCGTCGAAGTCGGCCATGCCGATCGCCGGCTTGCCGAGTTCGGCCGCATGCAGCGCGGCCTCGTTGACGACGTTCGCGAGATCGGCGCCGACGAAGCCCGGCGTGCGCGACGCGAGTTCGCCGAGGTCGACCTCGGCCGCGAGCTTCACGCGCTTCACGTGCACGCCGAGGATCTGCCGGCGGCCGTTCACGTCGGGCCGGTCGATCGCGATGTGGCGATCGAAGCGGCCGGGCCGCAGCAGCGCGGGATCGAGAATCTCCGGCCGGTTCGTCGCGGCCATGATGATCACGCCGGAGCCGGCCTGGAAGCCGTCCATCTCGACGAGCAACTGATTGAGCGTCTGCTCGCGTTCGTCGTTGCCCGACATCGGGCCGACGCCGCGCACCTTGCCGAGCGCATCGAGCTCGTCGACGAACACGATGCACGGCGCCTTCTGCTGCGCCTGCTCGAACAGGTCGCGCACACGCGCGGCGCCCACGCCGACGAACATCTCGACGAACGCCGAGCCGCTGATCGAGAAGAACGGCACGGCCGCCTCGCCGGCCACCGCGCGCGCGAGCAGCGTCTTGCCGGTGCCCGGCGCGCCGACGACGAGCACACCCTTCGGGATCTTGCCGCCGAGCCGCTGGTAGCGGTCGGGGTTGCGCAGGAACGAGACGAGCTGCTGCAGCTCGGCCTTCGCCTCGTCGATGCCCGCGATGTCGTCGAACGTGATGCCGGTTTCCTGCTGCACGTACACGCGCGCGCGGCTCTTGCCCATCCCGGTGAAATCCTGCAGCCCGCCGCGCCTGCGCAGCATCATGTTCCATACGAACACGAACAGCACGAGCGGCAGCAGCCACGACGCGAGCGACGCGATCCAGCCCGTGTCGGGCGTGCCGTGATAGCGAATGCCGGCGGCGGTCAGCGTGTCGGTCAGATGCTCGTCGGTCACGCGGTTGGTCGTGAAGCGCCACGGCGCGCCGGCCTGCTGCACGGCCGCGGCTTCGGACGCCGGCAGCATCGTGCCGGCCTGCGGCATCTTCAGCGTGCCCGTGATCGACGTGGGGCCGACCTCGAGATCGTCGACGAGCCGCGCGGCGACGAGCTGGTGGAAATCGCTGTATGCGATCGACGCCGACGCCGGGTGCAGCATCAGCAACTGCGCGGCGAACAGCACGAAGAAGCCCGCCGCGATCAGCAATCCCGGGTAGTCGAATTTCCTGTCCATGGCATCGGACCAGCCGCACGCGCGGTGCGGCGCGCACTCACTCCGACAACCGCACGCGACCGGCGCGCGGCATCGGCAGCCATGCGGAAGCGGCATTCATCCGCGTCATCGTCGTCTCGCTGGGTCGCCTCGGTTCGTCGCATCGATGACGCCGCGGCGGCGCCGTCGGCCGGCACCGTCGGGCGATCGTCGCCCGGGCGGCACGCCGCGACGCGCCGCCCCTGAATTCAGTCTAGCTCGCGCGCGGGCGTCGCGCATCGCCCGCCGCGCAAGTCGAATCGTCCGACAAACACCTTTCGTCGGCGGCACCCGCCGCGTTATAGTCGCGTTCATGACATTTGTGTGACAGTTGCATCGCACCTGCTTTTGCGCGACGCCGGCCGTTGCTGTCCGTTTCGCATCGCGGCAGCCCGAGCGACGCGGCCGGTGTATCGATCCACACCGCCAACCTGCCCATTCGAGGAGCCCACGACGTGACCGACACCCCCGATCGCCCCGACGACCTTCCCGCCGATCCCGACCGCCGCCGCGTACTCGGCGGCCTCGCCGCGCTCGGTGCCGGTGTCGCGCTCGGCGGCTGTGAAACCACGCCGGGCAGCGCGCCGCGCTCCGCCGCCGACCAGCGCATCGACGAAGCGTTGCGTCAGCGCGTGCGCCACATCGTCGTGATCTATGCGGAAAACCGCAGCTTCGCGAACCTGTACGGCGATTTCCCGGGGGTGCGCCATCCGTTGAGCGAGGTGCGGCCCGAGCACGCGCAGCAGCTCGACCGCGACGGCAGGACGCCGCTGCCCGTGCTGCCGAAGATCTGGGGCGGGCTCGTGCCTCAGGCGCAGGAAGTGGACGGCAAGCGCTACGCGATCGCCGAGCGCGACATCGACAAGCTGCCGAACGCGCCGTTCCGGATCGCCGACGCACAGGGCAAGCCGCTGCCGAACGGCGTGATCACGCGCGACCTGTGGCACCGCTTCTATCAGAACCAGATGCAGATCGCGGCCGGCCGCAACAACCAGTTCGCCGCGTGGGCCGATTCGGGCGGCCTCGTGATGGGCCATTACCGCAATTCGGCCGACACGCTGCGGCTGTGGAATCTCGCGCGGCAATACACGCTGTGCGACAACTTCTTCATGGCGGCCTTCGGCGGTTCGTGGCTGAACCACATGTTCCTGATTTCCGCGCAGGCGCCGCTGTATCCGGACGCGCACAAGCATCCGCATGCAGCGAAGCTGCTGTCGAAGGTCGAAGGCGACGATCCGGCCGGCACACGCCTCGCGCTCGCCGCCGATTCGCCGGCATCCGCGCTCGACGGCCCGCCGAAGTTCGCGGGCGACGGCCCGCTGACACCCGACGGCTACGGCGTGAACACGATGGCGCCGCCGTACCAGCCGAGCTACGTGCCGCCGCCCGACCCGGGCAACGCCGCGTATGCGGATCCGGCCGACCATCGCGTACTGCCGCCGCAGGGCTACGCGACGATCGGCGATCGCCTGTCGGAGAAGAACATCGACTGGGCGTGGTACAGCGGCGCATGGCAATACGCGCTCGAGCATCGCGAAACGGGCACCGTGCCCGATTTCCAGTACCACCACCAGCCGTTCAACTACTTCCGCAACTACGCGCCGGGCACCGCCGCGCGCCAACGGCACCTTCGTGATGCAGGGCTCGGCGACGAGCCGTCGACGAACCGCTTCATCGCCGACATCGATGCGGGGCGCCTGCCGGCCGTCACGTTCTACAAGCCGCAGGGCAACCTGAACATGCACGCGGGTTACGCGGACATCGAATCGGGCGACCGCCACATCGCGACCGTGATCGACCATATCCGGCGCGGGCCGCAATGGGACAACACCGTGATCGTGATGACGCACGACGAGAACGGCGGCTGGTGGGATCACGTCGCGCCGCCGGTCGGCGACCGCTGGGGGCCGGGCTCGCGGATTCCGGCGCTCGTGATCTCGCCGTTCGCGAAGAAGGGCTTCGTCGATCACACGCTGTACGACACGAACTCGATCCTGCGCTTCATCAGCCGCGTGCACGGGCTCGCGCCGCTCGACGGCGTGGCCGCGCGCAACAACGCGTTCGCCGCGCGCGGCGAGACGCCACCCGGCGATCTCACCAACGCGCTCGATCTCGGCTGACGGCCGGTTGGTCGCCTAGCCGGTTCACCGGTTCACCGCTTGAATCGACGACGCCCCGGGCAATGCGATCGATTGCCCGGGGCGTCGTGCATTTGCGGCCACGCTACGCTACGCGGCGCTGCGCAATGCGTCGCGCACCGCGTGCGCGGCGTATGTCCGTCGTGGACAGGCCCGCCGCGTCGCATTTCGCGAGATGCGGATGGAGAAACGGCATCGATGCAAAAACGTCCCGGCGCCGGGGTTGGAAGCCGGCGGCGGGACGTCAGGGTCAATGCGTCGTTGCGGATCGTCAGCCGCCGAGGCGCTGCTCGATCTTCTTCATCGTGTCGGTCATTTCAGCCGGCAAGCGCAGCTTCAGCATGTCGAACAGCGCCGCGTGCAGCTTCAGCTCCTCGCGCCATTCGTCGGCGTTCATCGACGTCACCGCGGCGAACTGCTCGCGCGTGAAATCGAGCCCGTCCCAGTGCAGGTCTTCATAAGCGGGGGACACGCCGAACGCATGTTCGCCGCCGCCACCGGTGCCTTCGAGACGGTCGAGCATCCACTTCAGCACGCGCATGTTCTCGCCGAAGCCAGGCCATACGAACTTGCCGTTCGCGTCCTTGCGGAACCAGTTCACGCAGTAGATCTTCGGCAACGTGGCGCCCGCGCCTTCGAGCTGCTTGCCGAGCTTCAGCCAGTGCGCGAAATAATCGCTGACGTTATAGCCGCAGAACGGCAGCATCGCGAACGGGTCGCGGCGCACGATGCCCTGCTGGCCGACTGCCGCGGCGGTCGTCTCCGAGCCCATCGTCGCGGCCATGTACACGCCTTCGACCCAGTCGCGCGCCTCGGTCACGAGCGGTACCGTCGTCGAGCGGCGGCCGCCGAAGATGAACGCATCGATCGGCACGCCGGCCGGGTTCTCCCAGTCCGCGTCGATCGACGGGCACTGCGCGGCCGGCGCCGTGAAGCGCGAATTCGGATGCGCGGCCTTGCGGCCGGTTTCCTTGCCGATTTCCGGCGTCCAAGGGTTGCCCTGCCAGTCGGTCAGCTTCGCGGGCGGCGTGTCGGTCAGCCCTTCCCACCACACGTCGCCGTCTTCCGTCAGCGCGACGTTCGTGAAGATCACGTTTTCCTTCAGCGTCGAGATCGCGTTCGGGTTGGTCTTCACGCCGGTGCCCGGCGCGACGCCGAAGAAGCCGGCTTCCGGGTTGATCGCATACAGACGGCCGTCGCGGCCCGGTTTCAGCCACGCGATGTCGTCGCCGATCGTCGTGACCTTCCAGCCGTCGAAGCCCTGCGGCGGAATCAGCATCGCGAAGTTGGTCTTGCCGCACGCGGACGGGAACGCGGCCGCGACGTGATACTTCTTGCCGGCCGGCGACGTCACGCCGAGGATCAGCATGTGCTCGGCGAGCCAGCCCTGGTCGCGGCCCATCGTCGACGCGATGCGCAGCGCGAAGCACTTCTTGCCGAGCAGCGCGTTGCCGCCGTAGCCCGAACCGAAGCTCCAGATCTCGCGCGTCTCGGGGAAATGCACGATGTACTTGACCGGGTTGCACGGCCACCGCACGTCTTGCTCGCCTGCTTCGAGCGGATGGCCGACGCTGTGCACGCACGGCACGAACTCGCCGTCCTCGCCCAGCACGTCGTACACGTCGCGGCCCATGCGCGTCATGATCCGCATGTTCACCACAACGTACGGGCTGTCGGACAGTTCGACGCCGACGTGCGCGATCGGCGAGCCGAGCGGGCCCATCGAAAACGGCACCACGTACAGCGTGCGGCCGCGCATCGAGCCGCGGAACAGCTCGTTGAGCGTCTCGCGCATTTCGGCGGGTGCGACCCAGTTGTTGGTCGGGCCGACGTCGTCGCGCGATTCCGCGCAGATGAACGTGCGATCTTCGACACGTGCAACGTCGGACGGATCGGATTGTGCGAGATACGAGTTCGGGCGCTTCGCCGGGTTCAGGCGCGTAAGCGTGCCCTGGTCGACCATGGCCTGGCACAGCGCGTCGTATTCCTCCTGCGAACCGTCACACCACACGACGCGATCGGGCTCCGTGAGCGCCGCGATGCGCGACACCCAGTCGATCAGCTTGCGATGCTTGACGAAAGCCGGCGGAGCGATCAGCGGGCCGTACGTTGCTTCGGCCAGATTGTTTTGCGACATGGGGATGTCTCCAGATTATTGGACGGGAATGCGGGACGCGGGGTGAACCCGCCGGATGGGGAATGCGATCGGAATGCAGGACGCAGCAACGCGCAACGCGGGGCACGCGAGCTGTGCGCGTGTCGATGCCGCGATGCGGGCGAGAGGATGTGATGTCTCGTTAGAAGATGCGAACGCGAGTTTCGCCATGCCAGCAACCTGCCTTACAACTTCCATGCCGGCCAGCATACCATCGCCGTTATCGAGCGGGCGTTGCGTTGCAACAAGAAACAACTGTCACGACGTGCAGGCACATGTGTTGCAGGAAAGTCATTTCGACTGCGTCGATGCGATCGCTGCCGGGGACGAAACGCGGGGAACGTCCGTCGGACAAGCGTTTGGCGAAAGCGGCAAGTTCGGCCCGCCAGCTGCGCGCATGAAAATTGCACATGCGCGCCCGGCGAATTCTCGTTTTCGCTACTCAGGCAAACCCTGAATTAGGTTGCGTACACAAACATCGTGCTCCAACGCGTGATGTACGTCCCTGCTCAAAACGGCGCGCCCGGCAATCCGGGGTAATACGACGCTTCGTCGCTCGCGAGGAACAGCGTCGCGCGTGCGATCTCGTCGGGCAGGCCGAAGCGCTGCAGCGGCACGTTCGCATCGTGCTTGTTGATCTCCTCGAGCGGCGCGCCGGTCGGGTTCGACATCGCGATGTTGTTCACGCCGCCCGGATGAATCGAATCGCATGCGCGCGCGGCTTTCGTCCGAACAGACGATGTGATGCAGGCGCCTTCGTTCCTGCCATCGAACGACACCACCACGAGATACGGCGATGGACGACACGACCCGCACGCTCCAGGAATACGAGCAGATCCGGCAGCTGAAGTACCGGTATTTCCGCGCGGTCGATACGCATGACTGGTCGTTGCTCGCCGATTGCCTGACCGAGGACCGCGACGCGCGGCTGTATGGCGGCCGCTATGCGTACGACGGCGGCAACGCGTTCGTGTCGAGCCTGCGCGAGCCGATCGGCAAGCCGACCTTCCTGACGATGCATCACGGCCATCACCCCGAACTTACGCTGGTATCCGCCGATCACGCGTGCGACGTGCGGTTTCTCGAGGATCATGCGATCAATCCAGAGGACAACTACCTGATGCACGGAACCGCGCTCTGCGACGACCAGTACGTGAAACGCGACGGTGTATGGCGCATTCATGCGACGCGCCACGAGCGGCTGTTCGAAACCGTCACGTCGCCGATCCCGCCGTCGTTCACGCTTGCCGCAAACCGGTTCGCGCCGGGTGCACATGGTGCGCATAGTGCATAGTGGCGCGGCCGTCACAGCTTCCTGAACCCCGGCGGCAGCGCCGCCGACCCCGTCATTTCCCCTCTGGAGCCGGAGCAATGGAGAAAGTCGTTTACGTGTTGTGGCGCGACGCACAGGCCGCGCCCGATCAGTGGAGCCGCGCGGTGTCTCCAGACACACAAGGATGCGCGGCAGCACGCCAAGTCCGGTCAACCACGCATAGATTCGCGAAGGAGTTTCCGATTGCCGATGCAGCCGGCCAGGTCGCTGGGGACACGAACTCCGCGTCAGCGGACGGTGATGTTGACGGTCACGATTTCGTATCCGGGGTCGGCGTTCTCGTTCGCCGCTTTTTTCGCTTCCTCATACGACAGAAAGGACATGGCGTCTTCAATCACCGGCGCCATGCCGATGTCGCCATCCTCACCGGTGCAGAGGAACTGCTCACCGGTCTTCACGACATAGATGGTCGTCATAGTCGTCATGCCTCCCTCCATGGTTTGCATGGGGAACTTCCAGTCTAGCTTCCACGATTCCGTATGCAACCCCGGCAGTCGAATTGATCTGCCGTCAAGATTCGTCGTCCTCCGTGATCGCAGTTACGCCAAAGGTCATCCGGCATGCGTCAAAGGACCAGCTCAGCGATAAACGCTTGCCATCATGACAAAACGTCTATAATTGGACAATCCATCGACCAACCCGCCCGGAACGACATGAGCGACATGAACGACTACCCCGTTTTCGACACGCTTTGCGACCTGCTGACCACATCCGGCGCCCGTTTTCGCGTGCTGGAGCACCCGGCGGAAGGTAAATCCGACGTAATCGCCGCAATCCGCGGCACGCGCCCCGAACAGGGCGCGAAGGCGATGCTGTGCACGTTCAAGGACGGCGGCGACACGACCGCGCTCGCCGTGATCCCCGGCCACCTGAAGATCGATTTCCGCAAGGTCGCCGATGCCGTCGGCCGCCGCAAGGCGACGCTCGCGTCGCCCGATGTCGCGGCCGCCGTTACCCGCTGCGTGATGGGCGCCGTGCCGCCGTTCGTGTTCGACGGAAACGTGGCGCTCGTCGTCGATCCCGCGCTGGTCGAACGCAACGACGAGATCGCGTTCAACGCGGGCCGCCTCGACCGCTCGGTCGTGCTCGATGCGGCCGACTACGTGCGGATCGCGCGCCCGTTGCTGGCCGACATCACGCGGCCGGAAACGACAGCCGACCAGGAACACGCCGGGTGACCGTTTCCCGAAACCGTCGCATCGATCCGAAACCTGAACGCGAGCCCCTCATGACCACCACCCGAAACAAAGCGCAGTCGGAGCAGGCATCGCTGATCGAACAGGTGCAGCGCATCGCCGAAGGGCTCGGCGAGATGTTCGCGCCGTTCACCGAGGTCGTGGTCCACGACCTGCGCACGCCGAAGCACGCGATCCTCGCGATCCACAACAACCTGTCCGGACGCGCGGTCGGAGACCCCGCGACCGAGCTCGGCCTCGCCCGCATCGAGGACGACGATTTCCCGCAGGTGCTCGCGAACTACCCGAACCGCTTCGCCGACGGCCGCACCGCGAAAAGCACGTCGATCGGCATCAAGGATTCGACCGGGCGCTACGTGGCCGCGCTGTGCCTGAATGCCGACGTCACGCTGTTCCGCGGCTTCCAGGGCATGCTGAACCAGTTCTGCAGCACGGACGGCGAAACCGTCGCCGAAACGCTCGACCCGGCCGGCGCGGACGCGATCCGGCAACGCATCGACGCGTTCGCGACGCGCCTCGCGACGACGCCGCGCGAACTGAAGACCGACCAGCGCCGCGAGCTGATGCAGACGCTGAAGGCCGACGGCTTTCTCGAAGTGCGCCGCGCGATGGAGATCGTGTCGCAGCACCTCGGCGTATCGCGCGCGACCGTGTACAACGATGCGAAATGAGGCAAGCGCGCTGCTTTCATGTTGACTAAACTTTCCGACCCTCGAACGACCATGAACTCTCCGACTCTCCCCACGTACGACGACGTTGCCGCCGCCGCGGCCCGGCTCGAAGGCCATGCGCACCGCACGCCGGTGATGACGTCGCGGACGATCGACGAGGCGCTCGGCGCGCAGGTGTTCTTCAAGTGCGAGAACCTGCAGCGCATGGGCGCATTCAAGTTCCGCGGCGCATTCAACGCGCTGTCGCGCTTCGACGCCGAGCAGCGCCGCCATGGCGTCGTCGCATTCTCGTCCGGCAACCATGCGCAGGCGATCGCGCTGTCGGCGCGCATCCTCGGCATCCCGGCGACGATCGTGATGCCGCAGGATGCGCCGGCCGCGAAGATGGCCGCGACGCGCGGCTATGGCGGCAACGTCGTGACCTACGACCGCTACACCGAGGATCGCGAGCAGATCGGGCGCGATCTCGCGGAGAAGCACGGGCTCACGCTGATCCCGCCCTACGACCATCCGGACGTGATCGCCGGCCAGGGCACGGCGGCGAAGGAGCTGTTCGACGAAGTCGGGCCGCTCGACGCGGTATTCACGCCGCTCGGCGGCGGCGGGCTGCTGTCGGGCACCGCGCTGGCCACGCGTGCGCTGTCGCCGCACGCGGCGTTGTACGGCGTCGAGCCGGAAGCCGGCAACGACGGCCAGCAATCGTTCCGGTCGGGCGCGATCGTGCATATCGACACGCCGCGCACGATCGCCGACGGCGCGCAAACGCAGCACCTCGGCAACCTGACGTTCCCGATCATCCGCCGCGACGTCGACGACATCCTGACCGCGACGGACGCCGAACTCGTCGACTGCATGCGTTTTTTCGCGACGCGTATGAAGATTGTCGTCGAGCCGACCGGCTGCCTGTCGTTCGCCGCCGTGCGACGGATGAAGGACCAGTTGCAAGGCAAGCGTGTCGGCGTGGTGATCAGCGGCGGCAACGTCGATCTCGAGAACTTCTGCGCGCTGGTATCGACATCGGCATGAACGTCGCGGCGCGCATGAACATCCTGTCATCTGCGCGCCGCCGCTCCTTCACGTCGCGTTAAGTTTCGCGCCCTAGACTGATTACGTTGTCCTGAAGTCAGTCGTGAAGGAGTCACCATGAACACGCACGCGATCGTCGCCGCCGCCCTGGCGACCGTTTCCCTTTCGGCGTTCGCTCAACCGGGCGTTACGTCAGCCGGTTTTCCCGCCGCATCACCGCACGACGCAGTCGCGCAGGTGCCCCATCGTTCGCCCGGCGCGTTGCCGGCCGCCGGCTTCGTGCTCGCGAAGATCGATCAGAACAATACGCCGCCCGACCGCGGCGGCGACCCGAGCGGCCGCACGCACACCGGCACCCGCATGTAACGGCGCGTGCCGGCCGGCGCTGCCGCGCGCGGCCGTCATTGTCGGAACGACGGCAGCGACGCATCGCGCGCAGCGAGGATGTCGTCGGCGCGCCGCTACAGTGCGCCGTCGAGCGTCTCCGGTTGCGGAATCAGCCAGTAGCGCCCGGCGCGGATGCCGTCGAACACCCGCTCGGCGAATGCGTCGGGCGTGAGCCCGTGCTCGTTCAGCATCGAGCGCATCGTGTCGACGAAGCCGCGCGGCTCGGGCCGGTCGTGTGCGGCGCCGAACGGATCATTGAAGATGCCGGACTGCACTTTCGGGCGGCCGTGATGCTCGAACTGCTCGCGCATCTGCGGACGGCTGTCGACGACATCCGGTCGAAAGGCGATGCCCCGCTTCAGGACTAGACAAGGCCGCGCACGCCCGCGACCACCTGGATCGCGCCGAATGCCGCGACGACGACGGCCGACACGCGCGACAGCCCGTGCATGAACGCGAACGACATCTTCGTACGCAGCGCGGCGGTCGCGCCGCTCAGGCACAGCCACCAGGTTGCGGAACCGATGAACACGCCGGCGACCATCAGCGACACGGCCGGCCACATCGCGCCTTCCCGCGCGCCCGACAACGGGCCGAGCGCCGCGAAAATCCCGACGAACGACAGGATCGTCATCGGGTTCGACAGCGTGAGGCCGAACGTCGTCAGGAAATCGCGCAGGACGGTCGTGCGCGGCAGGTCGCGTTGCAGCGCCGACACGGCCGGCGCCTGGCGCGCGATGGTCCACGCGAGCCACACGAGGAACGCGCCGCCGCCGATCTTCAGGCCGACGGTCAGCATCGGGAATGCGGTGACGATGCCCGCGATGCCCAGCGCGCCGAGCAGGCCGTAGATCGCGTCGGCGCACGCGGCACCGACACCCGTCGCGAACCCTGCCTGAAAGCCGCGGCTCAGGCTGCGTTGAATGCACAGCATGCCGATCGGGCCGACGGGCACCGCGATCGACAGCCCCATTACGACGGACTTGATGAACAGCATCGCCTGCTCCTTGCGACATGCAACGGGTTGAACAGGCATCGTAGGGAAAGTCCGGTCGCCGCTGAATGCGGTTTTTAAGGAAAAATAGCCGTTCCGCCTAAAAAAACCGCCGCGATGGACGATCTGGACTGGAAGATACTCGCGCTGTTGCAGGCCAACGGCCGCATCAGCTATACGGAGCTGGCCCGCCAGGTTCATCTGTCGGTGCCGGCGGTGACGGAACGCGTGAAGCGACTTGAAACGGCCGGCATCATCGAGGGCTACACGGCCCGGATCAATCCGGCCGCGGCCGGCTATCCGGTGAGCGCGCTTATCGGCATCACGGTGCCGCAGCCGGCGAAAGCGAAATTCCTCAAGTTGCTGGAGACGATTCCCGAAGTCGTCGAATGCCATCATGTGACGGGCGCCGACTCGTATGTCATGCGGTTCGTCGCCACCAGCATGACACACCTCGAACAGCTGATCGAACGCATCAACCTGTACGGTGAAACGCGCACATCGATCGTGATGTCGACGCCGCTGCCGGTGCGCGGGCTGGCGCGGCCGCCGTCGAAGTTCGACGACGGCCGCAAGTAGCTGGCCGGGTTTTCATGGCCGACCGACAGATCCCGGCCTGAACCTTTGGCGGCCGGTGACGGCCGCCATTCGGTCATTCGGCCGTTTGCCTCCGTGACGTTCGGCGCCGATCGGTTATTTGCCGACCGCGCCGCCGAGCAGGCCGCCCACCAGCGACGTCACCGGCGCGAGCGGATTGGCGAGACTGCCCGACGGCGTGCCGCCGCCGGTGCCGGTGCCGGTAGCGGAACCGTCATGCACGATCCACGGCATGCCGCCGGCCACGCTCGTCACCAGACCGGCGATCGGCACCGCGCCGTTCGCGCCGCTCGGGTTCACAAGCCCACCCACATTGCTCACCGTGTTGCCAACCGCTCGGACGAGTTCGCCGACACCGCTAACGACCGGCTGCGGCGACGCGGATGTCACCTTCCATCCGGCCGACGTGATGGCCCCGCCGACCTGCCCGAGCAGGCCGGCGACCGGCTGGCCGAGGCCGGTTGCCGTGCCGACCTGTTGCGTGAGTTGGCCTGCTGTCGTCACGAGCGGGGTGATCGCGGTGCTGAGCGCCTGCGTCGCCTGCTGGACCGGGCCCGACGACAGGGCCGAGCCGAGCATGGTGCCGCCCGACTTCAGACCGCCGGCCACCGTGTCGAGCAGGCCACCGACCGGCGTCGTGATCGGCGCCAGCGGCGACAACGGGCCGGTGCCGAGCGCCTTCACCGTTTCGCTGAAACCATTAACCGGGTTGCTGGTCGAGCCGACGATGGTGCCGAGGCCGGCGACCGTCGTGCCGACCGGGTTCGCCGTGAAGCCGATCTGGCCTATGCCGCTGCTCACGGCGTCCGAGGTATCGCGGACGAGCGTGCCGACGCCCATGAGCGTGTCGGCCGGCCCGGCGGTCACGCCCTTGCTGACGCCGCCGGGCAGGCTTGCGCCGCCTATCGTGACGCCCACGTCCGCGACGATCGAGCCGACGGAGGTGACGATACCGTTGGTGCCCGGCGTGCCGCTCGTTCCGCTGGTGCCTCCGATTCCGCTGGTGCCGCTGGTGGCGCCGCTTGTTCCGCTTGTTCCGCTTGTTCCGCTTGTTCCGCTTGTTCCGCTTGTTCCGCTTGTTCCGCTTGTTCCGCTTGTTCCGCTTGTTCCGCTTGTGCCGCTTGTGCCGCTTGTGCCGCTTGTGCCGCTTGTGCCGCTTGTGCCGCTTGTGCCGCTTGTGCCGCTTGTGCCGCTCGCGCCACTGGTCCCGCTCGTCCCACTGCTCCCGCTAGTGCCGCTCGTACTCGTCCCGACGTTGTTACCGGCCAGTTTCGGCGCAGTAACGTCATTGCCGCCGCACGCTGCCAGCGCACACGCCGTGGCAATGGCGGCGAGCGCAACGTTCGCCTTGATGAAATGATTTTGCATGGAAGTCCCCGTCAGCCATTCAGCGCGAACATTCCAGCAAGCATCTACCGTGCCATCTTCGTCGGCTTCGTTAACAATTCCTCAACCGCGCCGCGGCGGCTTTCCTGACGGCACTTTCCGGCACGACGCATCGCATGCGAGTCCAGCCCTGCGGTTCGATCCGCCCTCGCGTCCCCGCGACGCCGACGTAACACCGGCCCTGCGTTACGTAGCACGAGCGGTGAAAAACCGGCCGCGACCGCACCTCGCTTGCTCCCGCCCCGGCACCTCGCGCATGCCGCCGCTTCATCGAAAATCTCCCGTTACCTCGAAGACGCTTCCGCTGCGTGTGGAAGTCGCGCATCGCGAATGACTTGCGAACTCGGATGCCCCGTTCAAACGATCAACGTCGCACCGGCCCAGGCGATCAGCACGACGCCCAGCAAGCGCCCGACCAGATCTCCACCTGGCAGGATTTTTTCCGCGAACACGAACAGCGACAGCGCGGCAATCCAGACGACATTCATCACGCCGCCGACGAACAGCAGCGCCATCAGCAACCAGCAGCAGCCCACGCAATACATGCCGTGGCGCGCGCCGAGCAGGAAACTGCCGACGACGCCCGGACGCCAGTGCGAGACAAGAAAACCGGCCGGCGCGCGGCATTGCCGAAGGCACGCGCGTTTCAGCGGCGAGAATTGATAGAGCCCGGCCAGCGCGAGAACGACTGCGGAAAGAACAGCGCTCTTCGACCACAGCATCATTGCGGAGATCAGCCCGGCCGGCTGCAGCAGCGCCTGAAGCAACGCCGCGCCGATCGAGAACGCGAGCCATGCGGCCAGATAACCGGCCAGCAGCGACACCGACGTGAACGCGGCACCCGAGCCGTCCGCGCCGCGATCCCGCAGCACGCGCCGGTACAGCATCACGAGCGGCGCCGCGCTGGGCGTCATCATCGCGATCATCATCACCCACCACATCGCGATCACGGTCGGCAGCGACGGATCCATGCTGCCCATCCCGGCCGCCAGTCGATGCGGAAAGAGCGCGACCGTCGTCATCTCCAGCGCCGACATGCCGGTTCCCGCGCCCGTCCACAGATAGAACCAGCACGCGCCGACGAGCGCGGCCATGCCGAGCAGCGTGACGACGCGCTCGCGCCCGAGCCAGGTGTCGAACGGAGTCATGCCGCAACGCGATGCCGGATCAGCCCGTGGTTGTTCATGTGCAGCCGCGCGAACTGCGCGTAGGTTCCGTCGAGCGTCAACGCGATGTTGCCTTGCGAGCGCCCCGTGCCCGAACCGATCTCGGCAAGCTCGTATTCGAAGCCGTTCGGCAGGTCGATTCGCGCGCGATGCTCGGCGCCCGTCACCGGGTTAAGAATCGGATCGCCCGCAACGTCGAACACGCCGTCGACATGAATCCGGCCGCGCCGCGCATCGACATCGACGTCGAAATCGATCTTCGTGAAGATCGGCTCGAACGCATGCTCGAGCGTCGACGCATACACCGAGAACATCGTCGCAAACGGATCGGTATCCTGACCGGTCATGATCTTCAGCACCGCTTCGCGCTGTGCCGGGCTGGCGCGCTCGTCGACGATCGGCTGGCACTTGCCCCTGCCTTCGTGGACCGCCCCCGGCCACTGAAACACGACAGCGATCCTGACGCCGTCGAGCACCACGTCGCCGTAGTGGCCGCTGTCGATCGAAATCGCGCCCATCGCTTCGCAATTTCCGTTGGTCGGCAACGCACTGAACTGGCAAGGACAACCGTATGAGCAATTGCAACTGATCAATTCGGTGCCCTGAATCTCCCACGGAGTCATGACTCCACCTCGCGCTCGGTGACATATGAACGCTTCGAATCTAGTGCACGGCACTGGGGAAATCAAAGCCGGAATGGAAGCCCGGTTCGACGCGTGAAACCCGTGCGTTCCAGCCTTACGCGTGACGGTCCGAACTACTCGACGAAGGCGGTTCCGGCCACCGTCGTCGCACCCCGGATCTCACACGAGCAGCGATGCGACGATCGCACACCACGCGGCGCGCGCGCCGCACGGAAACACTCGCCGAGGATCGCCGTGATCTCTTCCGCCGGCAGCAGCTCGCGAGTTCATTTCCGGTTCGATTGAATCAGGAGCGGCTTCGCCGCTGGCCAGCGAATACGCGTAGTCACGGATTGACAGAGTCGTTTCGATCGAGCGCCATGTTGCAGCCGATTCGTCGCACACGAACACGGGTGTCGCCCGTTAATCCGGCTTTCTCGCCGCCTCTGCGACAGCCACCCAGCCCATCACGGCGCCGGCGACCCAGCAACACGTGACCAGCAGGTCGAGATCCATCCAGCCTTCGAAATTCGCGCTGTTTTCGAAGCTGCAGCGCTGATGGCCCCTGACCCACATGCAGCCGCTGATGAACTGCTGAATGTGCATGTAGACGTTGAACACCGCAAAGGCGGATGTAATGACGGCGACCCGCAGGCGTATGCTCGTTTTCATTGGCGCTGAAGGCGTGGGATGAACTGCTGCCGATCTTAAGCCAACGGCGACGTGTGACGCAATCGATCCGGTATCGGCCCGATCATCGTGGCTTGCGCGCCGCGATATTTGCCGGCGCGGCCGCTCAGTCGACGGGTGCGGCGGTAGCGGCAGTCAGCGTGCAGCGCGCGCGGCAGGCGGCGCGACGCGTCGCGGCCTGTCTCACGCACGCACCGGCTTCACACTGCGCCACCCGTGCGCCGCCATACCCGTCAGCGATGCCTCCCGCCGTGCCGGCGCCGCCGGTGTTCCGCACGCGCCTGCAGCAGCGTCGGCATCAGTTCCTCGATGTATTGCCGCGCCTGCCCGCGCGTCACGATCTCGCTGAAGCGCAGATGGGCGTTGTCGTGACCGACCAGCGCCGCATGCGCTTTCTTCAGGATGTGCAGATAGGCGATCAGGCTCGTACCGTCGCGCACGGGCAGCGCGTCACGCGGGTCCGGGGGCGTGCTCATGATCCAATCCTTTGCGGGCAGTCGGTGCGGCAGGTGGTCGTCACGAGCGCCAGCAGATCGTTGGCGAGGCGGTCGCGATCGGTCAGCGGCGCGAGGCCGAACAGCCGCTCGAGCGTCGCGGCGACCGACGCATGATCGTACGGCGTGTGGTCGACCTTCCCGGCCGCGACCCACGGCGAAATCACGATCGCCGGCACGCGCACGCCATACACGTCGAAGCCGAAGCCGCTCGCATTCAGCGTCGCGGCCGCACCGTCGTTCGGCGGCGGCGCGGCGCCCGGCCTGACCGAATCGTAGAAGCCGCCGTGCTCGTCGTAGACGATCACGAACAGGCTGCGGTTCCACACCGGCGAATTGCGGATCGCGTTGTACACACGCGCGGCGAGCTGGTCGCCGCCGGCCAGCCCGTCCATCGGGTGTTGCGAGCTGCCGTTCCGGTAGGTGCCGTGCACGATGTCGCCGTAGCTGGGCTCGATGAACGTGTAGCGTGCCGTGTAGCCGGCCGCGAGATCGGCCTCGAAGTGCGCGAGATCGTCGACGTCGACGAAGCTCACGCCCTTCAGCGACGCGACCTGCGGCACGTGGCCGAGCGGATCGCCCGACTGATCCTGGTAGATGCGCCAGTTGTCGTCGCCGAGCGTGCCGAAGATCGAGCCCTTCGGATAACGGAAGCCGTCGAACGCCTCCCACCCGCCCATTTCTTCCCTGGTCGGCGAATGGTCCAGCCCGGCCGACGACGCGCCATGCAGGAAGAAGCGGTTCGGCCAGGTCGGCCCCGGCATCGACGCATGCCACGCGTCGCACAGCACGAACGCATTCGCGAGTGCGTACAGCGACGGCGCGTGCGTCCGCACGTCGGCGCCCTGCATGACCTTGCCCGCGTCGGCCGGCTGAGGCGGCGTGCCTTCGGAATGCGACGTCGCGTAGTTCGACACGAATCCCGAATTATTGACGCCCGGATAAGCCTGCCCTTTCACGAACGGCACGCCCGCGCCGCAGAGCTGTTCGAGCACGTCGGTGAATTCGTGACACGGGTCGGTCGGCATCCGGTCGGGCGCGCCGCCGCCGAACGGATAGACGGCGCCGCCGTACGCATTGCTGTCGCCCGGCGACGCGGCGACGATGTCGGCGATGCCCGACAGCGCGAACAGGTGATCGAACGAGCGGTTCTCGAGCATCAGCACGAACACGTGCTGGATGCGGTCCTGAACGGATGGGGATGCGGGGGCTGCGTCTGCACTCATGGCGCCTCCTGGCGTCGCGCGACGAATGTCCGGCTGGCACGGTCGTTGGCCTGCTGAAAGCGACTGAAGGATTTGAAAGCCATGCGCGCGGGCCGCGAATTGCCGACGAGTGTACGACCGTGCCGGCCCGCGCGTAAAGCCGCACGCGAACCGCGTTGCTGCGCGTGCGTTCACCCGCCCGTCGGCGCGCTTTTCAGTGTAACGACATCGGGCCGATGATCGCGTCGCTGCTATCGGACGACAACCGCTGGGTCAATGCGCAGCGCGTCGAGGTGTCGAGCGGGATGGCGCGCTGAACGTTGACTTTCGCGGGTCGGCCCGATACGATCGATGCACTTTCAAGACGCCCTCCCGGTCCGCCGGGAGGGCGTTTCGTTTTGGTTCCCGGACCAAAAGGAAACCCCTTGAAATGAACCGTATCGACACCTTCGCCTCCTGCCCGAACGCCGACCTCGACGGCCTCGGCTACCTGCGGCACGGCACCGGCCCCGAATGCGTGATGGTCATGCACGACTGGCTCGGCGACAGTACGAACTACGCGGCGCTGCTGCCGTATCTCGACGAAACGGCCTTCACCTACGTCTTCGTCGACCTGCGCGGCTACGGGACCTCCATCCACCTGAACGGTGCCTGCACCGTCGACGAGATTGCAGCCGATTGCCTCGCGCTCGCGGACCGGCTCGGCTGGCAGCGCTTTCACGTCATGGGCCATTCGATGACCGGCATGGCGACGCAGCGGATCGCCGCCAACGCGCCGTCGCGCATCAAGAGCGCGATCGCCGTGTGTCCGGTGTCGGCGGCCGGCAATCGCCTGAACGACGACGCGCGCGCGTTCTTCGCGAGCACGGCCGTGAGCGACGACGCGTTTCGCCGGCTCGTGCGATTCGTGACGGGTGGACTGTCGGCGCGATGGGCCGACGTGAAACTGCGGCAGAACCGCGAGCGCGTGGCGCCGGGTTGCCGGCTCGCCTATCTCGACATGCTGACCGGAACGGATTTCGTCGACGATATCCGCGGGCTCGACACGCGCTTTCTAGTGATCGTCGGCGACAAGGATCCGGGGCTCGACGAAGCGGCGATGCAGGCGACGTTCCTGGCCTGGCACCCGAACGCGCGACTCTTGAAGATTCCGAATTGCGGGCATTACCCGATGCAGGAATGTCCGCCGTATTTCGCGACGGTCGTCGAGGATTTCCTGAGAGACGTGGCCACCTGAGCGTTGAATACGCGCGGCGATCGGAGAAGATAGTGTTGGCCGCCGCGGCGTAACGACGCCGCCGGCGACCGACAAACGGCACGACCCGTGCCGTCCATCCGGTTCGTCCGCCCGCACGGCCGGACGGGAGTCGATCGGCGCTGTGCTGCGCGCGATCCTGACCGCTTAGCGGCGCGGTCCGCTGTTGCGTTGCGGACGCGGAGAATTCGCGTCCTTGTGACGGAAGTTGATGCGGCCCTTGGTCAGGTCGTACATCGACAGTTCCAGCGTTACGCGGTCACCCGCGAGAATGCGGATGTGGTTCTTGCGCATGCGGCCCGACGCATACGCGCCCACCACCACGCCGTTTTCCAGCGTGACACGGTATTTGCTGTCCGGCAGCACTTCGTCGACGATTCCGTCCAGTTCCAGCAGTTCTTCTTTTGCCAAACCAATTCCTCCAGACAAGGTGATTGACCGCGGCCGCGGCGATCTGCCCGGCGCCGTTTCCCGCAACGGGACGACGGCCGGCAGGCTGCCGGGTATCGGTTCGTTCAGACGGGCCACGGGCCTGTCTTGCGATCGGAGCCCGGCGCGTTGCGGCGTTCGGGCGGTCGGTGGCGGCGGCGCGATGAGCGCCGCGCAAGTAGTCGGGACCGCGCCGGCTGCTACGGCATGGCGGCGGTCTGCTCGGGTTGATGCGTTAAAGCGGTGATGCGCTGGCGAAGCGGCGCTCGCTTCGCGAGGGCGTTGTGTCGCACGCGGGTCACGCATGCGATGGGGAGGCGTCACGACCGATGCATCGTGAATGTCGCGATGCATCGGTCGTGCGCATCGGAACGCGCAGGCCACCGGAACCGCAGCGGCGCCCCGCGCGAAACTCCATCCGGCACCCGCCGCCGATCGGCGGCCGATGCCGATGCGGCTTACTGCGGCGTGATGTTCGACGCTTGCAGACCCTTCGGGCCGCGCTTCACTTCGAAGCTGACCTTCTGGCCTTCGGCCAGGGTCTTGAAGCCCGTGCCGCGAATTTCCGAGAAATGGGCGAACAGATCGTCGCCGCCGTTGTCCGGGGAGATGAAACCAAAGCCCTTGGTTTCGTTGAACCACTTGACGGTACCGGTATCCACAAATACTTCCTTAATACGAATAATTGAACATGCGCCCGCGACGGGCACAGAAAGAATCAAAGAGGGAGAGACCAACGACTGCCGCACACGGAGTGCGGCCAATGATGAGCAATCGAACTTCTTGAAGACTTCGGTCACGGACACTACGCGGTAGCGGCCGCCCCGTCAAGCTCTTTCGGTGCGACGCGCGCGCACGGGCGCCGCGCGCGCCTTATGTGGCGGGTGTTGTCGGCCGACGGAGCATATTTCGATGCCCCCCCGATTTTCGGCTGGGCCGCCGTTTTTTTGCCGCGGCTCCAACACGTGCTGCAGCGCCGGCGGCGAGGCGCCTTCGCGAATCCGCATTTCGAATGTCTCGCGCGCGACGCACGTCGCGCCACACGTCGGCCATGTCCAGGTAGAACCGCGAATACCAGTCGCGCATCTGGTACAGCGGGCCGTCGCCTTCGCACAGCAGCGGGTTGTCGATCCGCGTCTTGCTGTGCCAGATGTCGACGTCCTCGTAGAACGCGCGCTGCGCTTCCTTCACGTACGCGTTCGCGATCTCCAGGTTCTGTTCGTCGGTCAGCCCGGCCACCTTCTTCACGATCACGCCGTAACGCAGCTCGAAGCTGTTCATGCCGATCGGCACATGGCAGTTCAACAGCACCGAATGGATCGGCTGCCCGTTGCTCTGCCCTGTCATCTGCGTGATGTGCACGGCCGTCCCGAAATACGTCGACAGCGCGCTCAGGCTGTCGCCGCCGAGCTTCTCGCTGCGGCCGACCATCAGTTGCGTCGCCTTGTGATCCTCGAACAGGTTCGCGAAATAGTCGATCGGCGCGCGGTGCACGGTCGCGAAGTGCGCGACGTCCGAGATGTTGTCGACGAGTTCGCGGCAGTTGGCCTGGATCACCAACTTGTCGACGACCCAGTCCGACCATTCGCCGGAGAAGCACACATCGACGCGCGGAATCGCGACTTCCGCCGGCGGCGCGCTCGTCCATCTTCAGGTACAGCGCGCCGTCGGGTGCGTCGAGCGCCTGCATGCCCAGCACGTCTTCCGCGTAGCGGCGCCACGCATCGACGCGCGTCGCCTCGACGACGACATAGCCAAGCGCAAGGACATCGATCATGTCGGCGTCCTCCTGGTTCAGAATCCGTTGTTCGTGAAAGGATTCTGGCCGGTCGGGGGTGGCGTTACATCGTCTGTTGGGACGAGAGGCGGAGAGGAAACGGACGGGGCGGGCCGTGGAGGCGGTGCGGCGGGTTGGGTCAGCCGGGGGGCGTTCGGTAGGTTTGTGCGCCGGCACGCTGGCATCGGCTGAACGCGCGACCGACGGCGGCAAAAAGGCGGCCGCCCGGTCCAGACACATCGGCTTCGCGCCACCGTTCCGGTTGAACTCGTATGCGGTTTTCGAACCGATTCCCTCGATTGAATCTCGCGGCGTGGATTTGAAACGATGCAAGTTTTAATTCCATTAATGCCTCCGGATTTATTCGCACCCGACAATCACATTTAAATCAACCGGATTTCATTAAATTATAAAAAGTAATAAAGCTTATTATATAATGTTATACCATTGAGTCGATTTATAAGGTGTAAATTTGATTTGTTCTTTATTTCATCCAAACAAAATTCGCATTACATCCACTGCATTTTTGTTGATTCTTACCGACCACACCGGAGATGGCCCCAAGAAATTAAATTGGCGCACGATTTGCATTCCAATCGGCGAAAAACATTAACCAATCAATTAAAACAAAGCCCCTCCCACCGGCTCGATTGCTCAGCAACAACAAAGAGAGTTCATTGGAAGCATTTTCACGCAATGTCCTCGCAGTTTATTTAATTCGCCCAGCATAATTTTCGTGCTATCTGAGGGGCACCTCAATGTTCGACAGATATTTCGAATCTCAGAAAAACAACTCATAAGTTCGAAAGGAGATTCAAATGAGCAAACTGATCAGTAAAATCGCTGTTGTTGCTTTCGGTTCGTTGATCGCAACCAGCGCGCTGGCCCAGCAGATCAGAACGCAGGGAGGCGTGACGCAGATCACGTTACCCGAGCGCGGTCTCCAGGTGGCCACAGTCGATTTCAAGCACGCTCTGCCGATGCCGCTGCCAAGACCGCTCGTTGCGCCGCCTACCATGCTGGATTCACTGATGTACAACGCCAGGCCGGCGCTGGGCGTGCCGGGCTATGCGCAAGGCGGCGTTGGAGACGGCAGGCAAAGGCCGGTGCGACTGGTCGCGCCAGTCGATTTGAGTCAGTCCGGGGTCGAACCGCAGGAATACGGATCGTCGAACCAGCCATATACCACTAGCCAGGTGAATGCAAGCGGCGACAATACGCAGTATTACTATCCGTTCCGCGCAGCCGGCAAGCTGTTCTTCAACATCGGCTCGGCGACCTATCTGTGCTCTGCCTCCCTGATCAAACCGGGAGTGGTCGTCACGGCCGCGCACTGCGTCGCGAATTTCGGTCAGCGGCAGTTCTACTCGAACTGGGTATTCGTTCCGGCCTACAGTAACGGAACCGCGCCCTATGGCACGTGGAACGGAGCATCGGCCACCGTCATGACTTCCTATTACGACGGCACCGATCCATGCGCTGTCGCCGGTGTCGTCTGCCAGGACGACGTGGCCGTGATCGTGCTGTCGCCGCAAGCCGGATCGTATGCGGGCAATAGCACCGGATGGTATGGCTATGGTTGGAACGGCTATAGCTACACTCCGTCAGGACTCGCGCTGATCGACCAGCTCGGCTACCCGGTGGCTTTGGATAGCGGCGTCTACATGGAGCGTACCGAATCGCAAGGTTTCGTGTCCGCCAGCAACTCGAACAACACGATCATCGGATCGCTGATGACCGGGGGTTCGAGCGGCGGCCCGTGGCTCGTCAATCTTGGCATGCCGCCGACACTCAACGGCACGACCTTCGGCAACGCAGCCTTGCACAATATCGTGGTCGGCGTGACGAGCTGGGGTTATACGAACTCTGCGGTGAAGCAGCAAGGCGCGTCGCCGTTCACGAGCAGCAACATCGTGACGCTCGTGAATACCGTATGCGGCAGCACGCCGGCAGCGTGTTGAGGGCTGCCTGACGTAACGCGTCGCGCGTGGCATTGCGCTCGTCGTGCCGATTCGGCACCGCCGGTCGAAGCTTCACGCGACGCATCCTCTCCACTGCCCAGGGCCAACCCGCGCTCCGATCGAACGCGCGACGCTAGTCGAACGGATTCACCAGCCGGACCCCCGTCTTCGCGAAATCACCGACGTTGCGGGTGACGACCGTCAGGTCGTTGATGAGCGCCGTTGCGGCAATCAGCTTGTCCAGCGCGTGCTCCGGATGCGGGACACGCAGGTGGCCCCACAACTGGCCGACATCGATGTCGATCGGCAGGATGTTAGACGCATAGTCGGACATGAGCGCGGCCAGCCAGGCATCGAGTGTCGACGCCTGCTGCGAATCGCCGCGGCGGCGGATCATCTCGACGCCGCGGCGCAGTTCGGAAACCGTCACGACGGACAGGTAGAGACTGCCGCCGTCGTTTCCGGCTTCACGGAAGAAAGCGCGCACCCCGCTGTTCGCGCGCTTTCCCTTCCTGATTTCGCTGATGACGTTCGTATCAATCAAAAACATGCCTGACCTCGCCGGAATCCTGCACACGTTGGAAATCCGCGTCTTCGCCAACATCGGGCATGCTCATCAGCACTTGCGCGAATGTCCTTCGCTTCGGCCGGCCGAGCGCATCGGCCAGAATGGCTCGATGCTCGGCCTCGGCACTCCTGCCATTTGCCGCAGCCTGCTCTCGCAGGCTCTGAACGATACTGTCATCCACGTTACGCACCAGAAGATTTGCCATAGGTCCCTCCATCCAGGTTGCTATCAATGATAGCGCCATGACGGTGAATTGCAAGCATTGCTATCATCGTCATGGCTGGACGGAAGACGGTGGTTGGCGTCGGCGAACGGCCGCGGCCGGCATGAATCCAGCCGACTACCGCCGCTCGCCCGACACGTCGAACTGCTGTCCGCAAGGTAAGGCAGATCGGAACGACAGAAAAGACGGCCGAATGGCTATTCGCCGATGGAGGACCTGCGCAGGCACGCGTAGCCCCGCACGGAGCGGCTTCATTCACCGCCTCCCCGGCACATGCGGCCGCCGTCACGATGCGCGGTACGAACCCCGGCACGACACCGTGCAAGCAAGCTTGCTGTTTGCCGGACCGGGAACGCGTTGCCGTGCGCATGACCGATACGACATGCTCGGCGCACGTGCAGGATGCGGGCGCATCACGCGTGGCAGGTGCGCTACGCAGGCGGGATCGAGCATCGCGCACTGTCATCGGCTTCGCCGATGACAATCAATGTCTTCAGGCAGCTTCCCGATGGCCGCCGGAATCGGTACCATCGAGCGCTTGAAGACCGGCGGGCGCCGCGCGACCGTGCAACGGCGCCGCCCGCGCCCGGCCTTCGCACCGCCACTTCGCCATGTCCCGGGAACCCACACACTCCGTGCTGCTCTGGATCGTCGCCGCTGCGTTCTTCATGCAGTCGCTCGACACGACGATCGTCAACACTGCCCTGCCTTCGATCGCGCAAAGCCTGCACGCGTCGCCGCTCGCGATGCAGCCCGTCGTGGTCGCCTACACGCTGATGATGGCGATGCTCACGCCGGCGTCCGGCTGGCTCGCCGACCGGTTCGGCACGCGCCGCGTGTTCTCGGTCGCCATTCTCGTGTTCGTGCTCGCGTCGATCGGCTGCGCGGCGTCGCATACGCTCGGCCAGCTCGTCGTCGCGCGCGCCGTGCAGGGCATCGGCGGCTCGATGCTGCTGCCGATCGGGCGGCTCGCCGTGCTGCGCCGCGTGCCGGGCGAACAGTACGTCGCGGCGATCGCGTTCGTGTCGATCGCCGGCCAGCTCGGCCCGATAGTCGGGCCGACGCTCGGCGGCTGGCTCACGCAGGCGATTTCATGGCACTGGGTGTTCATCGTCAACGTGCCGGTCGGCGCGGTCGGCTTCATCGCCGTGCAGCGCTACCTGCCGCACGACCAGGCGAAACAGCCGCCGCCGTTCGACTTCATCGGCTGCGCGCTGCTGTCGGTCGCGATGATCGCGCTGTCGCTCGCGATCGACCCGCCGATGCCCGCGCATCGCGCCGCCTGGTCGGCCGGGCTCGCCGTGCTCGGCCTGGCGAGCGCGCTCGCGTACCTGCCGCATGCGCGGCGGCGCGCGCAACCGCTGTTCCGGCTCGGGCTGTTCCGCGAGCCGAACTTCGGTTCGGGGCTGCTCGGCAACCTGCTGTGCCGGATCGGCACGAGCGCGGTGCCGTTCATGCTGCCGCTGCTGATGCAGGTGCAGCTCGGCTATACGCCGCTGCAGTCGGGGCTGATGATGCTGCCGGCCGCGATCGCGGGCGTCATCGCGAAACGCTGGATCGCGCCGCTCGTGAAGCGCTTCGGCTACGCGACGTTTCTGGTCGTGAATACGGGGATCGTCGGCTGCGCGATCGCGGGGTTCGCGCTGGTGTCGGTGCGGCCCGCGCCGGTGCTGGAGATCGTGCTGCTGGTCGTGTTCGGCGCCGCGAACTCGATGCAGTTCGCGGCGATGAACGGCGTGACGCTGAAGGGGCTGTCGCATGCCGACGCCGGCAGCGGCAACAGCCTGTTCACGATGATGCAGATGCTGGCGATGGGGCTCGGCGTGTCGATCGGCGGCGGGCTCGTGAACCTGTTCGCCGCCTGGTGGGGCTCGATGGGGCGCGGGTTCATGCTGTCGTTCGCGTGCATGGGCGCCGTCACGCTGCTGTCGTCCGCCGTGTTCCGGCGGATCGATACGGCAACGCCGCCAGCCGGTGCGGCGGCGCGATCGTCCGCGTGAGCGCGGACGTCAGTTCGCCTGGCGGCGCTCGACGACGCGCTTGAGCACCCAGCGGATCGACGACCCGTCGGCCGGCGGCTGCGCGACGCGGTATTCGTCGACTTCGAGCGTGTACAGGTAACCGGGCTGGTACGCGAAGCCCTCGATGCCCGCGTACCACAGGCTCCACGCCGCGCTCGGGTTGCTGCGCACCTGCAGGCATTCCATCGGCGCGACACCCGTGCAGCGCGCGGATTGCGGCGCGACATAGATGGTCTTCGTCACCGGCCGGCCGTCGGCCGGGCGGGCCGCGTTCGGGGCCGTGACGGCCGCGTCGGTCTGGCATCCGGCGACGAGCGCGCTGCCGGCAATGACGGCCGCGCCGAGCAGCGTTCTGGAATGGCGAATCATCCGATGGTCCTCTGGAGGCGTTGGAGGGGCGGTTAGACGGACAGCGCGGCGCGAAAGTTTCCAGACAGCTTACAGAAGGCGATTCGCCACCGTCATGCCGGCCGGCGTCACGCGGCAGTCAACGCTGGTGCGAACGTCGCTGAACCGTGTGCTGTCGCTAGAGTGATGCATCCGTCGCACCGGTCGATCGACCGCGTTCGAGGGCATATTCACCGCATGACGATCGTGTACCATCGGCGCTTCCCGATACGCCATGCCGCGCGGCACGCACAGTGCCTCCCCCTTTCGCATGACCTCACCCGTTCCGTCCGGCGCCGCGCTGCGCCCGCTGCCTATCGATACGCTGACCGTGCCGGCCGCGCTCGACGGACGCGCGGGCACCAACCGCTCGGGCAGCGCGCATCCGCAGATCGCCGCGACCAACGATCTCGACGCCGTGCGCGCTTGGCTCGCGCGCTTCGTCGATACGCCGACCACGTTCCAGAACTACCGCAAGGAAGCCGAGCGCCTGCTGCTGTGGGCCGTGATCGCGTGCGGCAAGCCGCTGTCGTCGCTCACGCACGAGGATCTCGTCGTCTACCGGCAGTTCCTGCTCGCGCCCGCGCCAGCCGATGTGTGGTGCGCGAACGGCGGCCGCAAGCATCCGCGCGACGACCCGCGCTGGCGGCCGTTCTATGGGCCGCTGTCGGCGGCCAGCCAGCGGCAGGCGCTGGTGATCCTGAACGTGATGTTCTCGTGGCTCGTGCAGGCCGGCTACCTCGCAGGCAATCCGCTCGCGTTGTCGCGGCAGCGGCAGCGTCGTCCCGCACCGCGCGTCACGCGCCATCTCGGGCAACCGCTATGGCAGTCGGTCAAGGACGCGATCGTCGCGATGCCGCGCGACGATGCGCGCGCGTGCTTCCATGCGGATCGCGCGCGCTGGCTGTTCACGCTGCTGTATCTCGGCGGGCTGCGCATCACCGAAGCGGCCGATACGACGATGGGCCAGTTCTTCTGCCGGCGCGACGCGAACGGGCACGACCGCTGGTGGCTCGACGTGACGGGCAAAGGCGGCCGGCAGCGGCTCGTGCCGGCCACCGACGAGATGATGGCCGAGCTGTCGCGCTACCGGCGAGCGCACGGGCTGCCCGCGCTGCCGTCCGACGGCGAGCCCACGCCGCTCGTGCTGCCGCTCGGCCAGGCGCGCGAGCCGCTCACGCGCGCGGCGCTGCACCGGATCGTGAAGCAGGTGTTCCGGCACGCGGCCGACCGGCTGCGCGCGAACGGCGCGGCCGGCGACGAACAGGCGCGCGTGCTCGAACAGGCGTCCGCGCACTGGCTGCGCCACAGCGCGGGCTCGCATATGGCCGACGGCCGCGTCGACCTGCGGCTCGTGCGCGACAACCTCGGTCACGTGTCGCTCACGACGACGAGCCAGTACCTGCACGCGGACGACGACTGGCGGCATCGCGAGACGGAGGAGAAGCACCGGATCGGGTGGTAGGTGCTCCGCACGCTGCGCTCGGTAGCGTGCCGTCGATGTCGAAGCCGGCTTGCGTTTCGCACCGGCGTTCAGCGAGCGGGTTCGAGCCCGCTTCCCGGCACCCGCGCCGCGCACCGCGCTGAACGCCCCGCCCGATCAGTACACGGCCACCCAGTGCCCGGGCACCCACGCCCAGTGATTACCGGCCCACCGGTAATGCCCCTTCGCCCAGCGATAGCCGGGTGCCGGTGGTGGCGGCATTACTTCGACGAGCGGCGCCGGCTGCGGCGGCCGCACGGGTTCGACCACGCACGCTGACATCAGCGCGGCACTCGCGCTCACCAGTACCGCAAGCGAAACGGATCGGATCTTCATCTTCGATTCTCCCTTTTTGTGTAATCGGATGGCGGGGTCGAGCGCGTAAACGCCCCGCGTCACGCGGCGCCGCGAATCAGGCCGGTCATCGGCCGCGTCGCGCCGCTTTCCGCGAACAGCGCGGACGCAGTGCGGCGGGAATCGAGCCGCAGGCTTTCGGCGGCCGCGCCCGAGATCAGCGCATCGAGCGACGCGGTCGGCTTCAGGTCGCGGCCTTCGTACAGGTCGCCCGACCGCAGCCCCGGCCAGTCGGCGATCACGCGGCCGCCCGCGACCGCGCCGCCCGCCAGCATCGCAACCGACGCCTGCCCGTGATCGGTGCCGCCCGTGCCGTTCGCCGCGGCCGTGCGGCCAAACTCGGTCGCGACCAGCACCGTGGTCTGCTGCCATGCGGGCCCGAGGCCGTCGCGCAGCGCGGCGAGCATCGTGTCGAGCGCCTTCAGCTGATTCGCGAGCCGCGCGTTCTGCGCGCTGTGCGTGTCCCAGCCGCCCGTTTCGATCATCGCGATCCGCGGGCCGTCGTCGCGCGCGAGGAACGTCGCGGCAAGCTTGCCGACGCCCGCGGGATCCTGCCGCGCATGCGCGTCGCCGGCGAGGCCGCGCGCTTGCATCGCCGATTGCCACAGCGGGCCAAGCTGCGCGTCGGCCTCGTAAAGTGCCGACACGCGCGCGAGCAAGTCGTCCGGCGCGGCCGGCAAACCGGACGGCGCATACGACGCGGCCTGCACGGTGCCGCGCAACGCGAGCGGCACAGTCGGCGCGAACGCGATCGCGCTTTCGCGCGTCGCCGGCAGCAGCGCGGCGAGCCGGTTCAGCCAGCCGTCCTTCACCTGATACGGCGCGCGGCCGCCTGTTTCGAGCACGTTCTGCCCGTCGAAATGCGAGCGGTCGCGATACGGCGACGCGATCGCGTGGACGAACAGCGCCTGTCCGTCGCGGTATAGCTGCGCGGTCTGCACGAGCGACGGATGCAGCGCGAACGTGCCGTCGAGCCGCGTTGCGGCCGTCGTATCGATCGCGAGCGCGCCGCGCAGCGACGCATACGCGGGTTCGGCATACGGGACGACGATGTTCAGGCCGTCGGCCGCACCGCGCTGGATCACGAACACGAAGCGCCGATCGGTCTCGACGTTCGCGAACACGATCCGCGGCGCGACGAGGATCGCGCCTGCGCCGGCGGCGGCAACGCTCAGGAATTGTCGGCGGGACAGTGCCATGTTCACCTCCGTTGGAAATCGGGCGAGACGAGCAGCAGCGCGAGCGACGTGGTCGCGCTTTCCGCGCGCGACAGCGCGGCCGCGGTCGGCTCGCTCATCGAACCGGCGAGCAGCAAATTGCCGAGCGTGCGCGGGTCGAGCCGGTCGCCGGTGCGCGCGGCCAGGCGCTGCGCGATCTCGACGCGGCGTACGAGCGCGTCGGGCGCGGCCCAACTGGCGGCGACATCGTCATAGCCTGCCGGCGAACCCGGCCGCCACACCGGCTGGCCGAGCTGCGCGAGCAGCGGCGCGGCCTTCAGGTCGCCCCGATCGTCCATCTCGCGCCAGCCGAGCCCGCGCAGCGACGACACGGCCCACTCCCACGGTGTCTTGAACTTGCGGTTGACCGGCGACCACGCATCGGGTGCATCGACGAGCGCGCGATAGACGGTCGGCAGATCGCCGCCGCTCGCGTCGAACGCGCGCGCCAGCCGGTCGGTCAGCGAGGGCGGCGGATTGTCGGCGACGAAATGACGGGCAAGCTGGAACGCGATGTGCCGACCCGTCGCATCCGACCGCGCGAGGTCGTGCAGGATCGCGCGCGCCTGCGCTTCGCCCGGCTGGTCGTAGGTGCGCCCCATTACCGTACGCGTGCCCGGTTCATGCAGATTCGGGCGGAACACGAACGCGCCGGGAGCGGCATCGCCCGGCTGTGGGCCGCGTCCGCCCGCGATGCTCCAGCCCGTCAATGCGCGCGCGAACTCCGTCACGTCGGCTTGCGTGTAGCCGGTGCGCACGCCGAGCGTGTGCAGTTCCATGATTTCGCGCGCGAGGTTCTCGTTGAGCCCGCGCTTCGCCGACGGATTGCGTGCTTGCGCGCGCAGTGCGGCTGCGCTGTCCGGGCCGACCGAGCGTGCCTGGTCGAGAAAGACCTGCATCGCGGGATGCTGTTCGACGGCGACGAGCATGTCCTCGAAGCGGCCGAGCACGTGCGGTCGGATCGCGTCGCGTTCGAACGCGCCCGCGTACGCGGCCACCTGCCCCTTGTCGACCGACACCGCGAAATGGTTCGCCCAGAAATGCACGAGACGCTCGACAAACGGCGCGGGCGTGTTCAGCGCGCTGTTCAACCGGGCGGCGACGGCGCTGCGATATGCATCGTAGCCGTCGCGCCGGATCGATTGCGCGGTCGCGCGTTTCGCGGCCGCGTCGTCGCCCGTCATCGCGTTGCGCGCGTTCGCGAAGCGCGTCGCGAGCGCGACCGCGTCCGGTTCGCCGGCCCACGCGGCGGGCCGCGCGTCGTAACGGCCGAATTGCGCGACCAGCGCCGCCTTCGGGTCGGCAGGCGGCGCTTCGTCGGCCCGCGCGCCGAGACCGAAGCGGTTCAGCGCGATCGCGGCCGGCGTGGTGTCGTTCGGGTGGTCCATGACGGGCTCTCTTGCGGTGCGTACCTGCGTTTAACGCGGGCATGCAGGGAAATCCGTCGCGGGGATGGCAAATATTTTTTGGATCGGAGAAACGAGGAACGAGAGAGTCGGTGGAGGTGATGCACGGCAACGGCGCAAGTCATCGACACGCAACGGCGCGTGCGATTCATCTCGTGCACGCATTGCGCATGACCGAACGCGAATGTCGGCGACACGCATACCGCGTGTCGCACTGTCTGATGCTTACTGGCTTACTGACTCGCCGGCTTACTGGCTCGCCGGCGCATCCGGCTTTTTCTGCAGTCTCGGCGGCAGACGCCAGTTGCCGCTGCGCTGCAACCCGTCGACGAACTTCACGCGCTCTTCGGGCGTCAGCGTCGCCGCGAAATCGACGACGCTGCGCTCGACCTGCACACGCATCGCGGTATCGGCCGCGCGCGTGCGGTCGAGCGCAGCGTCGATCGCCGCCCGATCGAGTTGAGGCGCGGCGAGCAGATCCAGTACGGCGATCCGGCCGTCGCGCCCTTCCCGCGCGAAATCGCGGCCGTTCTTGCGCGCGGCCTTCAGCGCGGCGGCAAACTCGCGCTGCCGCGCATCGGGCAATTCGTCCGCCGCGAATCGCAACGCGGTGCGCTGCGCGGGCGCGCCTGCCGCAAGCTGGTCGCGAGGCGTCGAGAACCACTGATACACGCCGCCGCCGATCGCGCCGAGCATGAACACGTTCAGCACGACCGAGCCGACGAGGATGAATTTCCAGCCGCGTTCGCTCATTCACCCCCCCAATCCACGCTCGGGCCGCCGAACGTCGTCGTCAGATAGTCCGGCTCGTGCGGCGACGTCGGCACGCTGCCGAGCATCAGCATCGACACGGCCACCGCGCCCGCCAGCGCACCGGCCAGGCCGACGCCCGCGAACGCCGCGCCCGACCACCACACGTTGCCGCGCCGCCGCGCGCGGTGCGGCGCGGGTGCCGACGCGACGATGCGCTCGACGAGCGCCGGTGCAGGCGGCATGACCGTATCGTACGAGAGCCATGCATCGAGGTCGGCGGCATCGTCCAGTGCCAGCAGCGCGTCGCGCGGGTTCGCGCGCGCCCATGCCTCGGCGGCCGCGCGCTCGCCGTCCGGCCAGCGCCGCGCGTCCGAGCCGTACGCGGCGACGATGGTGCGAAATCGTTCGGGTGTCATCGCTTGTCCTCGCTAGGTGGGTCGCCGGCCAGTTGCGCGCGCAGGTTGCGCCTCGCGCGGGCGAGCAGGCTTTCCAGCGCATCGACGGTGATGCCCATCAGGTTGGCTGCTTCCACATTCGACATTTCCTGATAGTACTGGAGCACGAGCGCTTCCCGCTGCCGCGGCGGCAGCGCGGCAAGCGCCTGCCGCACGCGCGCGTCGCGCGAGCGCAGTTCCGCATGCGCGGCCGGCTCCGGTTGCGGGTCCGGCACGTCGGGCAACGTATCGACGGGCTCCTCGCGCCGGCCGCGCAACCGGTCGTAGCACAGGTTCAGCACGACGCGATGCAGCCACGTGTCGAAGCGCGCCTCGCCTTCGCGCCAGCGCGGCGCCTGATTCCAGATTCGCAAGAACGTCTCCTGTGCGACGTCCTCGGCTTCGTTCCGGTCGCCGAGCATGCGCGTCGCCAATGCGAGCAGCCGCGGCAGCTTGCGCGCGACGAGCATGCGCACCGCCGACGAATCGCGCGCGCCGACGCGTGCGACGAGTTCCGCGTCCGGATCGCGGTCGCCGCGATCGTTCAACGCCGCCTGCTCCGTCGCGCAGCGCGCATGCGCCGCCCTGTGCCGGCAGGTGTGCCCGCCGCCCGGCTGAAGCTCATCGTCGTGCTCTCCTTGCATGCGTCGGGCCATCGCCGCGCGGCGCCACGCCGACGGTTCGGCGGCGCCGTGCGCATCGCGCGCGGCGTCGCACACGGCGTCGGCCATGTCCGTTTCATCGACATCCGTGTCGCGCGGCATATCGATCCTGTCGGCCGGTTACGCGACCGTCGGCCGGCGTGCTCAATATACGACGACCGGCGCGGGCCGGTAATACACCGGACGCGCCGGCACCACGACGCAGCCGGCCAGCACGATGGCCGCGGCTGCCAGTATCACGATGGTTCGAAAAGGCATGGCTTCGACTCATGATTTTGCGTGAAGGATCCGCCGCGCCGGCACGATGTTCCGCGCGGCGGCGCGCGCATCAAGCCCAGTGGCCCGGCACCCAGCGCCAGGCCGGGCCGCGCGCGGCCCAGTGTCCGGGCACCCAGTGGTAACCGACGCGCACCACTTGCCAGTGGCCCGGAATCCAGACGTAGCGGCCCTGCCGCCAGTGCCAGTGGCCCTGGTCCCACACGTAGCCCGCGCGCGGCGCCGGCATCACTTCGACGCGCGGCGGCGGCGGTGCGTAAGGCGCGACGATCACGGCCTGCGCGAATGCGGCGGACGCCGCCAGTGCAGCCACGCATCCGGCGGCAAACCGCAATGAACCAGAAAGTTTCATGAAAGACTCCGAAGTAACGGGCATCGACCGGAAGCGGCCGTTCATGCGTTAAACGGAGCGGGCGACAGAAATCCGTCGCGGTGTCGGCGAATAAATTTCGAACGGACCGAACGCGCTTTGGCGCGGGCCGACTGCCGCGCGATGCGCGGGCCAGCGTATCGGCCGCCATACACGGGGTTGCCGTGCTGTCACAACGCGGCAAAACTGCCCCTCGACAATGCGTGTCACCGGGATCCCGCTCGTTTCCGGCCCACGCCCCGGCCGCGCTCGCGCATGGCCGCGCGGCTCCACCTTTCGCGTCCCCATCAACGAAAACTACGACCATGTCGAACCAGGACAATCTCCCTGATCAGCCGAACGAGCCGGCCGCGTCGGTGTCGCGTCGCGGCTTCCTGAAACTCGCCGGCGTATCCGGCCTTGCGACCGCTGCCGGCGGGCTCGCAGCCGCCCGGGCCGCCGCGTCGAATCCGGACGGCACGCCCGAACAGGTCCACCTGACGTGGGGCAACGACCCGACGTCCGAAGTCGTGATCTCGTGGGCGTCGCTCGCACCGGCCGTCAATCCGCGCGCGCGCATCGTCGCCGACGGCGAGCCGGCGCACACGGTGCACGGCGTCCAGCGCCTGTACACCGACGGCCTGAACGGCGAAACCGTGTTCGCGTACCACGCGCGCGTGCACGGGCTGAAGCCGGATACGCGCTACCGCTACGAGATCACGGCCGACAACGACAGCAACGCCGCGCAGCCGTTCGCCGCGAATTTTTCGACCGCGCCGCGCGGGCGCGCGCCGTTCCGCTTCACGAGCTACGGCGATCTCGCGACGCCGAACGGCGCATGGGTGCTGTCGTCGCCGCAGAGCCGCTTCGCGGTGCAGGCCGTCGAGCAGTTCCAGCCGCTGTTCCACCTGCTGAACGGCGACCTCTGCTACGCGAACCTGAACCCCGCGCACCAGCCCGAGGTGTGGCGCGATTTCGGCAACAACAACCAGACGTCGGCCGCGAATCGCCCGTGGATGCCCTGCCCCGGCAATCACGAGATCGAGTTCAACAACGGTCCGCAAGGGCTCGACTCGTATCTCGCGCGCTATACGCTGCCGGAGAACGGCACGCGTTTCCCGGGCCGCTGGTACAGCTTCCGCGTGAGCTCGGTGCTGTTCGTGTCGCTCGACGCCGACGATGTCGTGTACCAGGACGCCGCCGCGTTCGTCGGCGGCCCCGCGCCGCTCGTGCCGGCCGCGAGCACGGGCCGCCCGCCGATCGAGCCCGGCACATCGTTCTACGTGCGCGGCTACAGCAACGGCGAGCAGACGCGCTGGCTCGAACACACGCTGCGCCATGCGGCGCATGACGACGACATCGACTGGATCGTCGTGCAGATGCACCAGGACGCGCTCAGTTCGTCGAAGACGGGCAACGGTTCCGACAAAGGCATTCGCGAGGCATGGCTGCCGCTGTTCGATCGTTACGGCGTCGACCTCGTGCTGTGCGGCCACGATCACGACTACGAGCGCAGCTACCCGGTGCGCGGCTGCAATCACCGCGCGGGCGTCGACGCGACAACCGGCGAAGTGGTCGAGACGCTGCAGCCGCGTCCGGTCGGCTCGAACGACCCGGACCGCACGAAGTTCGACACGAGCCACGGCACGATCCACCTGATCCTCGGCGGTGGCGGCACCAGCGCGCCGCTCGACGTGTACGGCGAGAACCCGTCGACCGGCTTTGCGCGGGCGAAGGTGTTCACGAAGCCGAACCGGCCGGTGCCGGGCACCGCGCCGAACACGTTCGTGCGCCAGCCGGCCGATGCGCTCGAGGATGCGATCTGGTCCGCGCGCCGCGATACGGGCACCGGTTACGGGATCGCGGTGTTCGACCACGACCCGGGCAAGCCGGGCGGCCACACGACGATCACGATGCGCTACTACCACGCGCCGGGCGCCGATCAGCATCCGACCGCGCAGTACGAGCTGTTCGAGACGATCGAGCTGAGCAAGAAGCGGCACGAGCGGTGATCGGGCCGGCGCCCGCTGCGGCGGGCGCCGGTTGCATCGCCATCGAGGAATGGGCGTGCCATGACACGGGTTAGACTGCCCGCTTCGCACATCGGCCCATGAAGATGAGTTTCGAATATCGCATCCACACGACCCCGTCGGCCGACGCATTCAATACAATCGCGGATGCACTGCGGCAAACGCGCGGCGACATCGATGTCGATCCCGACCGACGACGGCTTGAAATTCGCGATGAAACCGGTAGCTGGCCGCTGATCGGCCTGTCGACCGACGAGCACGGGTTCTTCCTCGTCACGACACTCGGGCCAACGCGGGACGCGATGCTCGACGCGATCGGACGCGCGTTGTCGGCAATCGGTGCGGCGTGGCGCATCGACGACGCGTGACCGGCTACCGCGTTCCGCACACGCGCCTGAATCGACCGCACGCACCCGGCCGCTCCCCCGCCAACGTCCGCCGCTCGGTCGCTCCCCGGCTCCGCCCCTTTAAACTATGCGTGTCCGGCGTAATAGCTGCATTGCATTGCCGGTTGCAACTGCCGCACCGCGTGGCGGCCGCAACCGGATTTTTCCGTTCGCGATGACGGCACACGCGAGCGCAACCGAATCATCCGAAATCGAATTTGAATGTCGAAACAAACAGGAAGCATGAAGCGCAACAACAAGAACAAGGCAACGCTCGCCGGGCTCGGCGCGGTGCTGTTGTGGGCCTCGGTGGTCGCCCTCGTCCGCGGGGTCAGCGAAAGCCTCGGTGCGACCGGCGGCGCCGCGATGATCTACACGGTGGCGTCCATGCTTCTGCTGTTTTCGATCGGCTTCCCCGACCTGAGCAAGTTCCCGAAAAACTACCTGCTGTGGGGCGGGCTGCTGTTCGTCTCGTACGAGCTGTGCCTGGCGCTTTCGATCGGGTATGCGAGCAACGGCCGGCAGGCGATCGAAGTCGCGATGGTCAACTACCTGTGGCCGAGCCTGACGCTGGTCGCGGCCATCGTGTTCAACAAGCAGCGTGCCAACCTGCTGGTCGTGCCCGGCGTCCTGCTGTCGATGCTCGGCATCTGCCGGGTGCTTGGCGGCGACCAGGGCCTCGATCCGGCCGGCATGCTGCGCAACGTCGCGGACAATCCGCTGAGCTATGGCCTCGCCTTCTTCGGCGCGCTGATCTGGGCCGGCTATTGCACGGTGACGGCGCGCATTGCCGACGGCAAGAACGGCGTGACGCCGTTCTTCATGCTGGTCGCCGCGGCGCTCTGGATCAAGTTCGCGATCGAGGGCGGCGGCGGCATGACGTTCAGCCTTCACGCGGTCATCTATCTCGTGCTGGCGGCGTCGGCGCTCGGGTTCGGCTATGCGGCATGGAACACCGGCATCATGCACGGCAACGTGACGATCATCGTCGGCGCGTCGTACCTGACGCCGGTGCTCGCGGCCGCGCTCGCCGCGACGCTGCTGCATGCGCCGCTGTCGGTCGAATTCTGGCAAGGCGCGGTGATGGTTTGCGGCGGGTCGATCCTGTGCTGGCTCGCGACACGCAGCCGGCGCAGTGAAAAGGCAGCGCCCGTTCGGGTCGGGAAGGATGCCGAAGGCAATTGCCCCGGATGACGATGCGGGATGCTTCCGACGGGAGGCAGGGTTGCCCGCTCTAGCTTCGCGATTCCAGCGCGATACGCACCGCCAATCCGGCCAGCACGGAGCCCATCAACCAGCGCTGGACCGACGCCCAAACCGGTCGTCCCGCCAGAAAACCCGCGATGGAGCCGGCCATGCAGGCGATCAGCGCGTTGACGCTGACACTCACCGCGATCTGCACGCAGCCGAGCGCCAGCGATTGCGCGAGCACACTGCCGTGCCCCGGTGAAATGAACTGCGGCAGCAGCGACAGATACATCACCGCGATCTTCGGATTCGCGAGGTTCGTGACGAAACCCATCGTGAAGAGCCTGGCGCGGCTGTCGTGCGGCAACTGCCTGACCTGGAACGCGGAGCGGCCGCCCGGCTTCAGCGCCTGCCACGCCAGGTACGACAGATACAGCGCACCGGAAAAGCGCAGCGCGTCGTACGCATACGGCACGGTCATCACCAGCGCGGTGATGCCCAGCGCCGCGCAAACCATGTAGAAAACGAACCCCAGCGCGACGCCGCCGAGCGACACGAGCCCTGCACGGCGGCCCTGGCAGATCGAGCGCGAAACCAGGTAGATCATGTTCGGTCCGGGCGTCAGCACCATGCCGAGCGACACAAGTCCGAACGCAAACAGAGTGGGCAAGGCCGGCACGGCAGGCTCCTTCGCGGCAAGCAGTCAGGGTGACGAGGTTCGAACACTGTATTGCATCTCGATCATCCTCGGCATGAATAAACTGCAAGCCGCCCATGAGCGTCGTTCATCTCGCCGGCCGCGCGCTACCTGCCCTTTTTCGCACGCGCCTGGATCGCTTTCGCTGCTTTGGCGCGTTGTGCGTCGACGAGCCTCACGAACTCGTCGGTGACCGCGTTGCCGGCCACGTTCCACGACAACCGCACGGAACGATGCAGCCTCGGCGACAGTTCCAGCACGCGGCCGCCGAATGGCGTGTACGTGAGCGTGATGCGCGGCACGATCGATACGCCCATGCCGGCCTCCGCCATCGAAAGAATGGTGCGCATCTCCACCACGTTGAACGCCGCCCGGAGCGGCGCGCCGCCACGTGCGAAGTAATCCGCGATCACCGGCCCGCACCCTGCCTTCGAGAAAATGAACGGTGCCGCGGACAACTGTTTTGCCGACACGCTCTTGCGGCCGCCGAACATGCCGTCCGGCGCCACCGCGACAAAATCCTCGTCGAGCAGCGGCAGAGTGTGCGCGAACGTCTTCGTGCCGGCCACCACGCCGATGTCGGCCGTACCGTCGTCGATCCACCCTTCGACTTCGCTGTCCGTGCCTTCGAGCAGCACCGCCGACACGCCCTGGTGCATCTCCTTCAACGCCTCGAGCGCGGGAACGACGAACGCCAGCGAGACGCTCGGCAGCGACGCAACCACCAGCTTGCCTTCGAGCTTGCCGCGCGACAGGCTGAACTGCTGGCGCAGCAGCTGCGCCTCCCGCACCACGCTCTGGACGTACGGCCACAGGCGTTCGCCCGCCGCCGTCAACACCACCGGCTGCCGGTCCCGCCAGAGCAGCTTGACCTGCGTGATGTCCTCCAGCTCGGTCAATGCATGGCTGATCGCGGATTGACTGCGGCTGAGCCGGTCGGCCGCGGCCGTGAGCGAACCGAGTTCGACTACGGCGGCCAGTGCCTGCAACTGGGCAAGCGTCATCGGGTCTCCTTGTTCCGGTGTATGTAAATTTCACATGAGGCAGCGAAGTATCATGAATTATATTGAACCGCCCCGACAGTATCTCAAACGGCACCACGCCAGGCCCCGCGCTGCGCCGCGGTCGAGTCGAACGTCCACGGCAGCGCGCAGCGCGCAGCGCGCAGCGCGCAGCGCGCAGCGCGCAGGCAGGATGCACGTTCGATCCGCCGCGTCGATTGCATGCGCACCGGCCGGCGCTCGAGAATCCATGTCGAACCACGCCACCGCATTGCTCATGCTTGCCGATACGACCTGCCGGCCTGAATCGGGGCCGACCGCCGGCCGCACACGAATAGCCGGCGCGGGCAAGCAATAGCGGTCGGCCCACCGCCATCGATCGCGCATGCGTTCTGAAAGCTGCAAAGCGTAGTATTCGCGGACCCGGCGTATCGCTCCGCCCGACGGCGCGACGATACGTGACCGGCTTTGCTGCCCGCACGCTGACGCCGACGTCAGCGCTGCCCCGTTTTCAAAGGCACGAGATGGAAACCTATGTGTTGCTGGGCTGCGGACTCGGCCTTGGCCTGTTGATCGCCGTCTGGGGAATCTGGTCTCTCCGGTAAGCCGTTCGTCCGAAAGGAATCCGTATGGAGACGGATGGGGAATTGTAGTTTCAGGCAACCCATTTCACCCGATTGCTTCGCAGTCCCATTCAACTGCCCATCGTCGATACGTCCGCGACGGGAGCTCCATGCGTGACCCGTTCGGCCCCGCGCGCTGCCCGGTTCCCCAAGACGCGTTAGACTGTTTCGATGGAACAATGCCGTTATTGCCAGAGAATCCGCGATGAATGGGATTGCCACGGGGACGAATGCCGCCGGGCAATCGCAAAGGCGCTGCGCCGGCAGCGCGCGGGCCTGCCGATGGTGCCCGATCGCATCCGCAACGAACTGCCGTCCGGCGCGCCGACCCAGCAGGTGATCGCCGTCCTGTCGCGCCAGCGCCTGCGCGCGCGCCGCGGCAACGAGGAACGCCGGGAGCGCAAGGAAATCGACGACGACGGCGTCTGATCCGGCCGCACCGCGGCCCGCCCGCGTCATCTCCACCTCCTGCCGTCCTCCCCAGTCGCCACCGGGCGCCCGCCCGTATCACCGCGCCCTTGCAAATCCGGCAATATTGAATGGGGACAGAAGACATTTGTCGCGGGATTATTGCCTCCGCGACAATGATCTTTCGCTGAAATCCACGTTTACCCTGAATCGACCGACGCCTACGATGTAATCAACCGCTTACGACATGGTGTCGAACGCGGAAAGCCAAGACAAACATCGGAGGTCATCATGAAATCGCTCGTTTCCGCAGTCGTTGCCGCTGTCGCCCTGTCCGCTTCGTTCGGCGCATTCGCCCAAAGCACCGTGACCCGCGCGCAGTTGCGCAACGAGCTGGTCCAGCTCGAAAAAGCCGGCTACAAGCCGGGCCTGTCGAGCCCGCACTACCCGGCCGACATCCAGGCCGCGCAAGCCCGCGTGCGCGCCGCCGACAATACCGGCTACGGTGCGCAACCGGCCGAGACCGTCCAGGGTGGCGCACCGGCCGCCAAGGTGCAAAGCCCGCGCGACTCGGTCTACTTCGGCCACTAAGCCTGCCGCTGCGCGCCCCGCGCGCAGTCCGCACATGCAACGAGCCCGTCCGTGACGGGCTCGTTGCGCTTGCATCGCGTGTTTTACCGGCCGGCAGTCACCGGCCGGCACCCGATGCGACGCGGCCGGCCGCGGCTTCGTCCGGCGCAGCGCCGCCGCCGACCAGGTCCTGATAGCGCACGTACGCGCACTGCGCGGACGCCTTCGCCGCATACATCGCCGCGTCGGCCTTGACGAGCAGTTCCTCGGCCGATGCGCCGTCGGCCGGAAACTCGCTGACGCCGATGCTCGCACCGACGGCCACGCGCCGGTCGCCGAACTCCAGTTCTTCCGCCATCACGATCTGGATCCGCGACGCGACATCGCCGATCACCGCCGGTGAACGCACGTCCGCAATCAGCACGATGAATTCGTCGCCGCCGAGCCGCGCGACCATGTCGTCGTTGCGCAGCACGAGGCTCAACCGCTTCGCGACCGCGACGAGCGTACGGTCGCCGGCCGAATGCCCGTGCTGGTCGTTGATCTGCTTGAAGCGGTCGAGATCGACGAACATCACGGCCAGCCCTTCGTGCACCGCGGCCGCATGCCGGATCGCGGCATCGAGATGCTCCATGAACAGCAGGCGGTTCGGCAGCTCGGTCAACGGATCGTGGCCGGCGAGGTGCGTGAGCTCCCGCTGCTTCGCGCGCAGCATCGCGACCTGCGTGCGGATCTCGACACGCATGCTGTCGAAACAGCGCGCGAGCACGCCGATCTCGTCGGCGCGCCGGACCGGAAGCTGTTCGGCGGCCGGATCGTCGAACACGTGCGTCGCGGCGCGCGCGAGCGCCTGCAGCGGCCGCGTGATCGCGCGCGCGAACAGGATCGCGAGAATCACCGCCATCAGGCTCGACACGAGCACCATCCGGACAATCCGTTCGCCGAGCATGCCGGCCGGCGCCAGCACGTCGGCAAGCGGACGCGCCATCCCGAGCACGACGAAGCGGTTGCCCTCGTCGTGCCCGAACGGCGTGCGCGCGAACGCGAACATCTGCCCCGGCGCGTCGTAGGGCTGCTCGAGGCCGTTGAGCGTCACGCTCGTGCGCGCGCTGTCGAACAGCGCGCGCGTGACGGCAAAGCGGTCCTGCATCAGCACCCGCAGGCCGCGATCGAAGCCGAACGTCTGCGCCGGGTCGGGATGCACGAGGAAATCGCCCCACTCGTTCGCGAGATACACCGCATAGTCTTCCGGCAGATCGCGTTCGAGCCGGTCGACCAAGCGCGGCAGCTCGACGTCGACGACCAGCGCGCCGACCGTCTGGCCCGACGTGTCGACGACCGGCGTGCCCACGCGCAGGATCGGCAGCCCTTCGGCTGCGTGCGAACCCGTCTCGTGGTTGATCACGATCGGCGACAGGTAGATATGGCCAGGCTCCGTCGCGAGCGTATCGAATACGTAGGAAAACTGTCCTTTCTCCTGGAACGCACTTTCCGGCAGGACGACGATGCCGTGCGCGTCGCGAACGACGCGAATGTGTTCGAGCCCGAAATGCCCGCTCGCGATCAGGCGAACCTGCAGGTATTCCGGATGATTTCTCATGAAGCTGCAATACACCTGCTCGAGCCGCGTGCGTCGCGCGCTGTCCGGATTGTCGCTGCCCGCGACGGGCGCAGACGACGGCAACTGCGCGAGCACGAGCGCATCGGCGGCAACGTCGGACAGCGCGGTCGTGAAGCGCTGCCCGAGCAACTGGGTCGACATCAGCAGGCTGTGCTGCGCTTCCTGCACGAGCATCGTGCGGTTCGCGCGATACGCGTAATAGCCGGTCGTGCCGGACGCGATCACGCCGATGCACGCGAACAACACCGACAGCTTCGACGTGAGCCCGAGCCGGATCATTTGTCGAACCGCTCCGGCCGGTCGCCCGACACGATGCGGCTCCATAGCGACTCGCGCCGCTCGATGTCTTCGACGGGCTGGAGCCACACGAGATGCTGGTGCCCGGTGTCGATGCCCGGCGGCGGCTCGAGCGTGTTCGCGAGCCCCTGGCGCTCGGTCAGCAGCGCGCCGATCGCCGGTTCGAGCATGTAGTTGATCCACGCGAACGCGAGCCCGGCATGTTGCGCGCCGCGCGTGACGGCCCAGCAGTCGAGCCATGCAAGCGCGCCTTCGTCCGGGATCACGTAGCCGACGTCCGCGCCGGCGCGACGCAACAGCTCGACCTGCTGCGTGCCGTAGTTGCCGAACATCAGCGCCGCTCGATGCTGGACAAACAGCGCGGTCGCCTCTTCGGGAAGCGTGTAGTACGTCAGCAGGTTGCGGCGCAGGTCGATCAGCTTGCGCGCAACCGCGAGCGTCTGCGCGGGCGACAGGCGGAACGGATCGGGATAGCCGAGCGCCAGCGCCGCAAACGAGAAATTGTGCTGCGCGCTGTTGAAGTCGAGCACCTTGCCGCGGTAGCGCGGATTCCACAGCTCGCGCATCGAGCGCGGCGCGGCCGAAACCTGCGTGCGGTCGTAGATCAGCCCCATCGACGAATACGTGAACGGGATCGCGTAGGTCGCGCCCTCCTGCACGAGCCCGCCGATCGTCGCGAGCTGCCGGAAGTTCGGCAACTGCCGCTGCCGGTTCGGGATGCGCGCCAGGTCGATCGGCGCGAGCAGACGTTCGTGCGCATAGCGCTGGATCTCGGCCGTGTTCGCGGCCAGCACGTCGTAAGGCGGCGGCGCCGCGCCGTGCATCCGCGCCCACAGCGCTTCGTCGGAATCGACGAACGTCACTTCGACACGCACATGAAACCGCGCCTCGAATGCGCTGACGACGTCGCGGTCCGCATAGCCGGGCCATGCCAGCACGCGCAGCACGTTGTCGTTGACGGTTTCCGGAGAGTCGGCGAAAGTCGGCAGGCCAGGCGCAAGCAAGCCCAGTGTCAGGATGATGAACAGCGCGCGCACGGCACCGCGGGCGCGCGTACGCGCGCCGATTCTCCTGATCAAGCGGACCCCGTATGAATCGCTCGGCTGCATTCGACCATCCTTTTTCGAGTCGATGCGATATCCCGCAACAAGACCATAAAAAATATGGGCGCGCAATTGGAAGTAGCCGCACGCGGCAGGCGTTGCGCATGCAGACATGCGACATGCCCGGCGCAGTGTCGATCCGGAATCGTTGCGGGCGCACGTACGCGGCAAGCCGGGCGACGAATGATCAGAAGAAAGCGCGTTGCCGGACGCTAACTGGTTCGCATTTCGATGACGACGCATTGCATGCGTCGCATACATGCCTGCGGCCGTCGACGCCGATTGCGCCGGTCCGCCCCATTCGCGGAAATGACCGTCAGCGCGATACCGGCCTGAACTTCGCGATCTGCTTCTTCATCACGTGGCTTCCGAGCTACCTGCTGCCGTCGTGCGGCTTCTCGCTCGCGTCGCTCGGCACGTGGAGCATGCCGCCCGCGCTTTTCTTTTCGGGCCGCGCATCGGACAATGACCCGCGCCCGCCGGCACGGCGCCAATCCGGCCCGCGCGCGGCGACGGCGCCCCCGTCCACGCCGATGAAACGCTACGAAACCCTCGCACACACGATCGCCGACGACATCCGCAACGGCAACCTCGCGGCCGGCACGCGCCTGCCGTCGCTGCGGCAGATCATCGCGCAGCACGGCGTGAGCCAGTCGACGGTGTTTCGCGCGTACTACCAGCTCGAACAGTGGGGGCTGATCCGCGCGCGCGAACGCTCGGGCTACTACGTCGCGCCGGGCGCAACGCCCGAAGCAGGCCCGGCCGCGAAGCGCCGCGCGAGCCGCACCGGCGCATCGCGCAAGGTCGACATCAGCGACCTCGTGTTCTCCGTACTCGATGCCGCCACGCAGCCCGGCATCGTGCCGCTCGGTTCCGCATTCCCGGCACCGCAACTGTTTCCGCTGCCGCGCCTCGCGAAGTCGCTCGCGCAGGCCACGCGGCTCGTCAGCCCATGGAGCACGGTCGTCGACCTGCCGCCCGGCAACGAGGCGCTGCGCCAGCAGATCGCGCGGCGCTATCTCGCGACCGGCGTGTCGCAGCCGATCGACGAGATCGTCGTCACGAACGGCGCGCTCGAAGCGCTGAACCTGTGCCTGATGGCCGTCACGCGGCCCGGCGACGTCGTCGCCGTCGAGGCGCCCGGCTTCTATGCGGCGCTGCAGGCGATCGAGCGGCTCGACCTGCGCGCGGTCGAGATTCCCGTCGATCCGCGCACGGGCCTCGATCTCGATGCGCTCGCGAACGCGCTCGAGCGGCACGACATCCGCGCGTGCTGGTTCATGACCAATTTCCAGAATCCGACCGGCGTCACGCTGTCCGCCGAAAAAAAGCGCGCGCTCGTCGACATGCTGGCGGCGCGCGAGGTGCCGCTGATCGAGGACGACGTCTACGGCGAGCTGCATTTCGGCCCCGACTATCCGCTGCCCGCGCGCGCGTACGACCAACACGGCCTCGTGATGCACTGCAGTTCGTTCTCGAAGACACTCGCGCCCGGCTACCGGATCGGCTGGGCCGCCGCCGGCCGGTTCGCGGAGAAGGTGCAGCGGCTCAAGTTGATGACGACGCTGTCGGCGAGCATTCCCGCGCAGGCCGGCATCGCGAACTATCTCGAGCACGGCGGCTACGACCGCCATCTGCGCAAGCTGCGCGGCGTGCTGCACACGCAGCTCGACCGGATGGACGACGCGCTGCGGCGCTGGCTGCCGGCCGGCGTCGAGTGGGTGCGGCCCGAAGGCGGGTATTTCCTGTGGCTCGCGTTCCCCGACGCGATCGACGCGATGGAACTGCATCGCCAGGCGATCGCGCGCGGGATCAGCTTCGCGCCGGGGCCGCTGTTTTCTGCCGCGCACGGCTTCGAGCGCTGCGTGCGCGTGAACTTCGGCCATCCGTGGAGCCGCGACATCGAGCGCGCGATCCGCGTGCTCGGCGAGCTGGTCGCGCAGCCGTCGGTTCGCAAGGGCGGTTAAAGCGCGCGATGCGCACCATGCGTGCTGCCGGCGCACGGGCCGCGGCCATGCAGCCAATCCGCGCGCGGGTTACATTGCCGGTTTCGCCGCTTTTTCAAGATTTCCCATGAGCCAACTGCCCTACCTCGATCACGACGCGCTGTTGAAACTGACGGCCGAAGCGGCACACGTCACGCAGCCGTGCACGTGCACGAAAACCTCGCTCGCCGGATGGACGAGCCTGCCGCTGTCGCTGCAGGACACGCAGCTGACCGAAGTCGCCACGCTCGCGCCGCCCGGCGATGCGGAGCCGACCTATGCGGAACATCATCCGGCCGGTACGCGCTACGCGTCGGACGATGCGCCGATCGCGCTGCGCCATTTCCCGTACAACCGCTGCAACGTCAGCCGCTGCCGCTCATGCGGCCGCCTGTTCCTGCGCTATCAGGAAGGCGGCGGCTACTTCATCGACCAGCGCATCCGTGCGCTCGATCCGGCGCTCGTCGTCGACGCCGACGCATAAGACACGTCAACCGGCCACGGGCATGCACGACGCATGCCCGGCCCGCCGCGCCGGCGCCGCGCCCGCCATCTGCTGCGCCCTTTTCGTCCCGATCTGCTGCTTGTCCCGCCGCACCGCGTTCCCTACGCTGTCTTCCGTTGCCCGACATCCGTCGCAACGCCCCTCCGAGCCGTGCGCATGCCGCGCCGCGGCTCCTCTCGCGTATCACGTCATGTATCGATATACCGATTTCGACCGGGCGCTCGTGCTGAGCCGCGCCGCCCAGTTTCGCGACCAGCTCGAACGCTGGCAGCACGGCACGCTGAGCGAAGACGCGTTCCGGCCGCTGCGCCTGCAGAACGGCTGGTATGTGCAACGCCACGCGCCAATGCTGCGCGTCGCGGTGCCGTACGGCGAGCTGTCGAGCGCGCAGCTTCGCGTGCTCGCGCGGATCGCGCGCGATTACGATGTGCCCGACGACGCCACCTACCGCGCCGCATGCGACGCGCAGGCATTGCTCGGCACGCTGCGCCTGCCGACCCGCAGCGCGCACTTCACGACACGCACCAACGTGCAGTTCAACTGGATTCCGCTTGCGAAGGCGGCCGACGTGATGGACCTGCTCGCGACCGTCGACATGCACGGCATCCAGACGAGCGGCAACTGCATCCGCAATATTTCGTGCGACGAGCGCGCGGGCGTAGCGCCTGACGAGATCGCCGATCCGCGCCCGTTCGCCGAAGTGATGCGCCAGTGGACGACGCTGCACCCGGAATTCGCGTTCCTGCCGCGCAAGTTCAAGATCGCGATCACCGGTGCCGCCGAAGACCGCGCGGCGACCGACTGGCACGACGTCGGGCTGAAGCTCGTGCGCGACGATGCGGGCGAGCTCGGCTTTCGCGTGAGCGTCGGCGGCGGGATGGGCCGCACGCCGATGATCGCGACGCTGCTGCGCGCGTTCCTGCCGTGGCGGCACGTGATGAACTACATCGAGGCGATCGTCCGCGTGTACAACCGCTACGGGCGGCGCGACAACAAGTACAAGGCGCGGATCAAGATCCTCGTCAAGACCGAGGGGCAGCGCTACATCGACGACGTCGAGGAGGAGTTCCGCCAGATCGTCGACCACGACGGCGGCCCGCACACGATTGCGCAGGCCGAATTCGATCGCGTCGCCGCGTCGTTCGTGCCGCCGCGGCTCGAGCCGCGCACGCTCGACCTGCCCGGCGCGAATGCGCGCATGTCCGCGCAGGCCAGCCATCATCCCGCATTCGCGCGCTGGCTCGCGCGCAATGTCGCCGATCATCGCGATCCGGCGCTGCGCATCGTCACGCTGTCGTTCAAGCGCCGCCTGCAGGCGCCCGGCGACGCGTCGCCGGACCAGCTCGACGCGCTCGCCGATCTCGCCGACCGCTACTCGGCCGGCGAGGCGCGCGTCACGCACACGCAGAACGTCGTGCTGCCGTGGGTACACGTCGACGACCTGTTCCTGCTATGGGAGAACGCACGCGCGATCGGGCTCGCCAGCGCGAACGTCGGGCTGCTGACGGACATGATCGCGTGCCCGGGCGGCGACTTCTGCGCGCTCGCGAACGCGCGCTCGATCCCGATCGCCGACGCGATCGCCGAGCGCTTCCAGGATCTCGACCTGCTGCACGACGTCGGCGACATCGACCTGCACATCAGCGGCTGCATCAACTCGTGCGGCCATCATCACAGCGGCCACCTCGGCATCCTCGGCGTCGACAAGGACGGCGCGGAGTGGTACCAGGTGACGCTCGGCGGGTCGGACGGTTCGACCGCGAGCGGCCCCGCGCGGCCGGGCAAGGTGATCGGCCCGTCGTTCTCGGCGGACGAGATCGTCGATGTCGTCGACGCGATCGTCAACGCGTATCTCGACGCGCGGATCGACGCGAACGGCCGCAGCGAACGATTCATCGACACGGTGCGCCGCATCGGCGCGGAACCGTTCAAGGCCGCCGCGAACGACGCGCGCCACCACGCGGAGCACGCATGAAGCCAGCCAGCGACAACGCAAGCACGAACGCACGCATCCGGCTGCTGACGCCGGCCGACCACGCGGGCGATACTCGGGAACACGACGCTTCGACGCTGACGATCGGCAACGACGAGGAACTGCCGCCGCTTGCCGCGCGGATCGCGCAGGCCGCGCGCATCGACCTGCAGTTCCCGTCGTTCACCGACGGTCGCGCGTACAGCCAGGCGTACCTGCTGCGCAAGCGCTTCGGCTTCGCCGGCGACCTGCGCGCGACCGGCGACGTGCTGGTCGACCAGCTGCTGCTGATGGAGCGCACGGGGTTTTCGAGCGCGGTGCTCGGCGACGACACGGACATCGCGGCCGCGCGCCGGCAGCTCGACCGGTTTCCGGGCTTCTATCAGTGCGATGCGAGAACGGCAACGCCGCCGCACGGCACGGCGACGCAGGCCGGAAAATGAAACGGGCGGCACGCTGGCCGCCCGTACGATGAACCGGAAGCAAACCGGCAGGCACCCGCCGTAAAGCGCGGGCGCCTGCGTTCAGCGCGCCGCCACCGGCTTGCCGAACCCGCCGAGGATCTTCTTCTCGAGCGCGATGTAGTCGCGGCCGAAGTGGTGATCGCCCTGCGTCTTGATCACGTCGGCGCCGGTGTTCGCGAGCGCCGGGCACATCGTGTCCGTCTCTTCCGCGCCGTAGAAGCACTGCACGAGCTGCGGCGGCACCTTCGCGATTTCCGGCGCGACCTTCAGCGCATTGTCGCTCGCGGGCATGCCGAGCCATCCCGTCACGCGGATCTGGAAATCGGCGGACGGCGCGAAGCCGAGCAGCGACATCACCGCGACCTTGTCGCGCAGGTCGGCCGGCAGCCGGTTGTACGCGAACGGCATCACGTCGGCGCCGAACGAATAGCCGACCAGCGCCACGCGGTTCGCATGCCAGCGCGTCATGTAGGTGCGCATCACGCGCGCGAGATCGCGGCTCACCTGCGCGGGCGGCTTCTCGCTCCAGAAATAGCGCAGGCTGTCGATGCCGACCACCGACACGCCGTCGCGCTGCAGCGCCTCGGCGATCGTCTTGTCGAGGTCGCGCCAGCCGCCGTCGCCCGAGATCACGATCGCGAGCCGGCCGCTGCCGCCCTTGGCCGGCAGCTCGACGAGCGGCAGGTCCGACACGTCGAGTTCGTCGCCGCTGCTGCCGCTGTCGCGCAGGTGCGACGTGACGAGCGACACGAGCTTCGTGGTGTCGCCCGCGGCAGCCGTTTCGACGAAACCCGGCATCGCACGGCGCACGATCGTCGGATCGGGCGGGCACGGCTTGAAGCGCGGATCGAGCTTCGGTGCCGGGTTGACCGATACGACGCCGGCGATCGTGTTCTCCGGCGCCATCGCCAGGATCTGCTTCGCGATCGCGCCGCCCCGGCCCACGCCCGCGACGATCGGCGTGAAATAGCGCGACGACTGCGCCAGACGTTCGAGCTGGTGGCTGACCGCCTCGGCGTCGCCGTCGAGGTGATGGCAGGTCTCCTGCTTCGCGGCGAGGTTCGTCGCATAACGCTCGGAATCGACGCCGACCGTCATCGCACCGGCCTTCGCGAGCGCGTCGGCGGCCTGCTGATCGGCGGCATTCCAGCCGGCCTCACGCGAGAACAGCACGACGAAACCGCGCAGCGGCCCGCTCGGCCTGGTCACGGTAACGGGCCCGTAGCGGCCGCCCGACACGGTTTCGGCCTTCACGGCCGCCGGTTGCGCGGCGCACGCGGCGCCGGCCAGCATCATTCCCGCGCAGGCGGCTGCCGCCCGCGCGATTCCCTTCTTCGACATCATGAACGCCGACCTCCAGCCAGCAATGACAGATCCGCAAGCGTGACGAACACGCCGACCGAGCCCGAGGCCGCGAGGTAACGCGGCTCCCAGTGCGGTTCGAACTTGCTCTTGAATGCGCGCAAGCCGCGGAAGTTGTAGAAGCGGCCGCCGAAGCGCCAGACCATCAGTCCGAGCCGGTGCCACGGCGACGGCATCTTCGCCGCCCCCATCCCCGAGAACGGCGCGATGCCCAGGCTCAGCTTGCGGAAGCCCGCTTCCTTCAGATGCAGCGCGAGCTGCGTAAACAGATATTCCATCGCGTACGGCGACGCGTCCGGCAGATGGCGCATCACGCCGACCGTCGCCTCGGTGTTGAGGTCGGTCGTCATGAACGTGACGAACGCGATCGGCTTGTCGGCCTGCCGCACCAGCATCACCGACTGCGTCGCGAGATAACCGTCGTGGAACGCGGCAACCGAGAAGCTCTTCTCGCGCGCGTCGCGGCTGTCGAGCCAGCCGTCGGAGATGTCGCGCAGCGCCGGCAGCGCGACCGGCACGTCGCCCGGCGCGATCACCTCGACCGTCAGCGCGTCCTTGTCGCCGCGGCGCAGCGCATAGCGCAGGTGCGAGCGGTTCGAGCCCTTCAGGTCGAACTGGTCGAGCGCGATATGCGCTTCCTCGCCGAGCTTCATCAGCGTGAGCCCCGCATCGAGATACAGCGGCAGCGCGTTCGCGCGCACCTGATAGAACGCCGCGCGGCCGCTGTGCGCGTGCGCGAGCGCGATGAACTTGCCGATCAGCGCCGGCCATTCTTCGCGCGGCCCGACCGGGTCGTGCAGCGCGGCCCACGTACGGCCGTACTTCGCGTACATCAGGAACGCCTGGCGCGATTCCGAGAACAGGAACGACTTGTCGCCCATCAGCGCGAGGCCCGCATCGCTGCATTCCTGCGCGCGGATGATCCGTTCGGCGTCGAACAGGTCCTGCGGCGCGGGCTTCACGAAACGGCCGGGCGCCGGGCGCAGCAGTTGCCACAGCGCGAACAGCGCGACGAACACGCCGGCCGCGAGCGTCGCGCGCAGCGCACGCGGCGCGCGCGCGTCGAACGAGAAGTGCGACCACAGCTCGCGCGTGTACGGCACGTCGCGGAACGCGAAGAACAGCACCCACACGGCCAGCATCAGCACCATCGTCACCGACACGAACCAGCTCACGGTGAAGCGCTCGGCGAGCAGCGACGAATGGCGGTTGAAGCGGCGGCGGCTGACGAGCAGCAGCACGAGCAGCGTGCCGAGCACGCCGGCCTCGACGAACGCGAGGCCCTTCGCCAGCGACAGCGCGAGGCTCGCGAGCGTCAATGCGAAGGTCATCCACCATGCGCCGTCGAGGCGGCGCAGCAGCCCGCGCGCGACGAACAGCAGCGCGACGCCGAGCACGCTGCAGATCACCTGCGAGCCTTCGAGCACCCACAGCGGCACGAGGTGGCGCAGGATCGCGATCCGGTGCCAGAACGCGGGCGTCGCGCTCGAGATCACCAGCATGCTGCCGACCGCGAACGTCACGAGGCTCAGGAACAGCGGCGCGAGTTGCGACACGCGCACGGCCTGCCGCGTCACGAGCCGGCGGCGCAGCGCGCGGCCCTCGAAACCGGCCAGCAGGCCGGCCGACAGCACGAGCGGCACGCCGAAATAGATCGCGCGATACGCGATCAGCGCGGCGACCATCGCGTGCGCGGGCACTTCGCGGCCGAGCGTGAAGACCATCGCGGCTTCGAACACGCCGATCCCGCCCGGCGTATGGCCGATCATCCCGAGCAGCAGCGCGGCCGCATAGACGGTGATGAAGGTCGGGAAGCCGACCGGCGCCGCCGGCAGCAGCACCCACAGCGTCAGGCCCGCCGCGACGACGTCGAGCACCGCGTAGACGACCTGCATGACGAGATCGCGCCGCGCCGGCACGTCGAACGACAGCCACTTGAAGCGCGTGACGACCGGGCGCGCTGTGTTGCCGCACATCGCGACCAGCGCGGCCAGCACCACGAGCAGCGCCGCGCCGCTCCACGTGAGCACGCCGGGCGCGACGTGCAGCATCGCGGCGAGCGCCTCCGGCACGCAGACCATGCCGACCGCCGTCATCAGCACCATCGCGAGCGCCAGCGTGCCGCTGGTGAACACCGTCATCCGGCCAATCTGCGCGGGCGTGACGCCCGATACGCCGTACACGCGCGCGCGCACCGCGCCGCCCGTCAGCGCACCGAAGCCGGTCGCGTTGCCGAGCGCGGATCCGGCGATCGCGCCGATCCACAGCGCGGCGCGCGGCACCTTCGCGGCGACATAACGCAGGCCGACCGCGTCGCGGGCGACGAGCGCGAGATAGCTGAGCGCCGTCGCGGCCAGCGACGCGCCCCATTCCGCGGCGGACATGTGGCGCAACTGGCGGATCACCGACCGGTAGTCGACGGATTCCGACAGGTGCTGAAACACGACGATCAGCAGCAGGCCGATGCCGAACGCGAGCAGCGGCGACAGCACGCGCTCGTTGCGAACCAGCGCCGAGACACGGGCGATCGCCGCCGCGGCACGGCCCGGCGACCCAGGGTGGCGGGAAGACATAGGTTGTTCAGTGGTGATGCATTGCGAGTCGCGGCGCGGGATGGCCCGGCGGCGACATATCTGGTTGTTCTGCGTGGGCGGTCGGCCAAAGACGGAGGCAGGTGACGCCTGGATCAGAACTTACGAGTATACGGAATTTATATTACAGAATCTTTCAGGTCCGCATTGTGGGGTTTTGTGGCACGCGGGACGCGTCAACATCGCATCAAAATCGTGCGGCCGATCAACGCAAGGTGCGCATCATACCGGGAACCTGAACGTTTTTTTCATCGGATGAATGAGCAGGGATGGATTTGGGAGAAATTCTCCCGGCCGGGCTGCGCGGGAGAGGATGAATTCGGGGTGGGCACGGGGTTTCGGGAATGGGGACGGGTTGATATTCGCGGCCGGCCCCCTTTCGCCCCGGTTCGGGAATATGCCGCTCCAATTACTTCCCCCGCTCATGCTCCGCCAACCCGATCGCCTTGTAGTCGTAAGTCGGATAGAACTCCGTCCGGTACGCGCCCCACGCCGTATCCTCGAGCACCCGATTGACTTCACGCAGCCGCGATGCCGGCAGCCGCAGCACGACGATTTGACCGATCCCCATCGTCACGGTCCAGCTCACCACCTCGACGCCCGGCGGCGGAAACGCCTTGTAGAACCCCTGCTTCGCAAGCTGCGCGTTCAGCTCGGCGAGCGGTCGCGACTGGTCGTGTTTAAGAAAGACGGTCAGGAGCACCGCGTTGTCGGGTGTCGCGGCGGCCGTGCCGGCCGGTATGGTCGACGTCTGGCCGACGGCTGGCGCGCCGCAGGTCGCGGCGGCCGCCAGCACGGCGGCGATCGCAATGGTTCGAATCGGGAAATGCGGGAATACCGGCATGACGCGACTCCGTGGCTTCGTGGGTGGAGCCGCCATCATGCACCTCCGCGCGAATCGCTGCCGGCAGCCGCGCGACAGGATTACGCCACGTCCGCGCCGGCCCGCTCGCGCAGCACGTCGATGAACGCGCGCAACTTGGCCGGCACGTGCTTGCGATTCACGTAATACAGCCACATCGGCGGCAACGTCCGGCACGCACCCGGCAGCACCTCGACGAGCGTGCCGTCACGCAGGTCCTGCTCGATGCGCTCGCGCATGAACGCAAACGCGATCCCGACACCCGCGCGCGCCGCGTCGATCACCGCGTCGGCGTCGTTCGTCACCAATACGCCGTCCGGATCGAGATCGACGTCGCGGCGCCCGTCGTGCAGCAACCACTTATGCAGGCGCCCGCTCTCCGAAAACCGGAAGCGAATGCACGCATGACGCTCGAGCTCCGCGATCGACACTGGCGCGCCGTACCGCGCCAGATAACCGGGCGACGCGACCAGCGCACACGACAGCGCGGGCGCGATCCGTACGCCGATCATGCCCGGCTGCAGCCGGTCGGCGAGCCGGATCCCCGCATCGAAACCATCCTTCGCGATGTCGACCAGCTCGTTCTCGTAGCGGATCTCGAGCCGGACTTTCGGATAGCGCTCGCGGAACACGGCAAGAATCGGCGCGATCACGAGCGTGCGCGCCAGCGGCAGAGCAGTGACGCGCAACAGCCCGCTCGGCTCGCTGCGCGCATCCTTCAGCTCGCCGCGCGCTCGCATGACCTGCCGGTACGCAGGCTCCGTCTGCTGCCAGTAGCGCTGTCCGGCTTCCGTCAGGCTCACGCCGCGCGTGCTGCGATTGAACAGTTTCACGTTCAGCTCGCCCTCGAGCTGCCCGATCGCAAGGCTGACGGCCGCCGGCGTCAGGCCGAGCGCGGCAGCGGCCCGCGTGAAGTTGCCGGCCGTCGCAACGGTCACGAACACGTGCAGCCCGGCCATCGGATCGCGCCTGCCCATCATTAAAAAAACTTGAAACTCTTTCGAGCGGAATGCGGATTCTCCCATATACCGCAACTGCCTACACTGGCCCTGTCGTCCCACCGGAGCCTCGAATGGACCCGCTCACCGCCGCGCTGCCGCTCGCAGCCGCCCGCCGCACGATCGAAGCAGCGCTCGCGCATGCCGCGTCGCTGCAGGTCATGGGCGTCGCCATCGCAATCGTCGATGCCGGCGCGAACCTGCTCGCGTTCGTGCGCACCGACGACTGCTTTCTCGGCGCGATCGATCTCGCGCAGCGCAAGGCGCTGACGGCGATCCGCTTCCGCGCATCGACCGAAGCACTCGGCGCGATGTCGGGCGACGGCCCGCTGCGCGGCATCGAGCACAGTCACGGCGGGCTTGTCACGTTCGGCGGCGGCGAACCGCTCGTCGACGGCAACGGCCGCTGCGTCGGTGCCATCGGCGTCTCGGGCGGCAGCGTCGACGAAGACAGCGCGATCGCCCGGCACTGCCGCGACCGCTTTCAGGCAACCTTTCACACCACAAGGTAGGCACATGGCACAGAAACGCATCCTCATCACCGGCGCAGGCACCGGCTTCGGCCGCGAAGTTGCGCTGCGGCTCGCCGAACGCGGCCACGACGTGACGGCCGGCGTACGCATCACGGCCGAGATCGACAGCCTGACGGCCGCCGCCGCGCAACGCGGCACCGCGCTGCGCGCCATCAAGCTCGACGTCACGTCGGCCCACGATCGCGCCCGCGCGGCCGATCTCGACTTCGACGTGCTCGTCAACAACGCGGGCGTCGGCGAAGCCGGCGCGCTCGTCGACCTGCCGGTCGAGATCGTCCGCGAGCTGTTCGACGTCAATGTGTTCGGGCCGCTCGACCTCACGCAGCAAATCGCGCGCGGCATGCTCGCGCGCCGGCACGGCAAGATCGTGTTCGTGTCGTCGATCGCGGGCCTGATCACGGGGCCGTTCACCGGCGCCTATTGCGCATCGAAGCACGCGGTCGAATCGGTGGCCGAGGCGATGCACGCGGAACTGGCGCCGCACGGCATCCGCGTCGCGGTCGTGAACCCCGGCCCGTACAGCACCGGCTTCAACGACCGGATGATGGAAACGACACGGCGCTGGCACGATCCGGCCGTCCACACCGTGACGCCCGAGCGGTTGACGTTCCCGCTCGAACAGCACGATCCCGAGGAAATGATCGCGAAGATGGTCGACGTGATCGAACGCGACGGCGGCGCATTCCGCAACCTGCTGCCACAGTCGTCGGAAGCGTTCGTGCGTGCCGAACAGGCGCGCGCGTGGGATCGGCAGCAGTGACGCAAGCTGTTGGCGGCCGACGGGTCACACCGTGTCCGTCATCGACCGCCATCCCGGCGGCCCGGACCGCCGCCGGCTGGCCGATCACCGTGCCAGGCCGGCCAGCCGGCACGGCCGCGTCAAGCCGCCCGGCCTGCGTTCAATACACGTCCCGCATATAGCGCCGCGCCTTCGCGAGCCGCGCGACGTAGTCGTTCGCGTCGTCGTCCGACATTCCGCCGTGCTCGGCAACGACCGCCTTCAGCGCCGTATCGACATCCTTCGCCATCCGCGACGCGTCGCCGCACACGTAGAAGTGCGCGCCTTCCTCCAGCCATGCGAACAGCTCGGCGCCCTGCTCGCGCATCCGGTCCTGCACGTAGATCTTGTCGGCCTGGTCGCGCGAGAACGCGAGATCGAGCCGCGTCAGGAAGCCGCTGTCGTGCATCGCGCCCAGCTCGTCGCCGTAGTAGAAGTCGGTCTGCGCGTGCTGCTCGCCGAAGAACAGCCAGTTGCGCCCGCGCGCGCCGCGCGCCTGCCGCTCGTGCAGGAAACCGCGGAACGGCGCGACGCCGGTGCCCGGGCCGACCATCACGATCGGCACGTCGCCGTTCACCGGCGGCCGGAAATGCGCGGACTTCTGCACGAACACGGGCACGCGGCCGTCGTCCGCGCGATCGGCGAGGAACGTCGACGCGACGCCTTTGCGCGCGCGCCGGCCGTTGTGATAACGCACGGCCGACACGGTCAGGTGGATCTCGCCCTGGTGCGCGCTCGGGCTCGACGCGATCGAATAAAGGCGCGGCTGCAGCCGCTTCAGCATCCCGACCAGCTCGGTGCCCGACAGCTCGACCGGAAACTCGTGCAGCACGTCCGCAAGCTGCTGCCCCCACAACCATTGCTTCAGGTCGCCCTTGCGGTCGTCGCCGAGCAGCGATTTCAGCGCGCCGTTCGCGCTGCGCGACGCGATGAACGCGAGCGTGTCCGGATGCGGGCGCGTGATGTCGAAGTGGCGCGCGAGCGCGTCGCCGAGCCGCACGTCGCCGACGCCCGCCACCGACACGGGCGCGTCGGCCTTCAGCGCGGTGACGGACAGCAACTCGTCGACCAGCTCAGGGCAGTTGGTCGGCCACACGCCGAGCGCGTCGCCGGTTTCGTATTCGAGGTTCGCGCCTTCGGTCGACAGCGACACATAACGCGTGTCCTTAGCGGCGCCCGGACGGTTCAGCCGCAGGTTCGCGACGAGCTTCGACGGCGCCGGATGCGCCTTCGACGGCAGCAGCCCCGACGGGCTCATGCCGCCGGACGGCACCGCGTGCAGCGCGGCATCGGCCTCCTTGATCCGCACGACGACGCGTTCGAGCCACTGGTCCGCATCGTTCTGGAATTCGACGTCGCAATCGACGCGCGCGCACAGGCGTGCGGCGCCGAGTTCCGCGAGCCGCGCATCGAGCCGGCGGCCGTGGCCGCAGAACTGGTCGTAGTTGCGATCGCCGAACGCGAGCACCGCGAAGTGCACGCCGTCGAGGCGCGCGGCGCTGCCGGCCTGCAGCGCGTCCCAGAATTCGCTGCCGTTGTCGGGCGCATCGCCGTCGCCGAACGTGCTGGTCATCAGCAGCACGTATTGCGCGCCCGCGAGCGACGCGACCGGATAGTCGGACATGCATGCGGTGCGGATCTCGAAGCCCGCGTTCATCAGCTGCGTCGCGTAATCCTCGGTCAGCGATTCGATGTTGCCGGTCTGCGATGCCCACAGCAGCACGACCTTCGGGCGCGTGCGCACGATCCGCACGCCGCCGGTTGCAGCGGCATCGGCCGGCAGCGCAGGCAGCGCGGCAACCGGAGAACTCGCGGGCAGCGAACGGCTGAAAAGGCCCGCGAGCATCCCGTCGAGCCAGAACCGCACCGGTGGCGTGAGCGGCGCGCCGGCCGGCAGCACCGGCACGCCGCCCTCGCGGCGGCCGGCGCTCGCCTTCAGCCCGCTGACGAGGCCGGCCACGTACAGCCGTTCCGTGTCGGTCAACGGCGGCGGCGCGAAATCGGTAACACCGAGCGCGGCCGCGAAAGTGTCGATGTCTGCCATGTCGGATTCCTGTGAAGCAGTGGCCTGCACCATCGTCGAAGCGGGCCGTGCGTCGTCGGCGCACGCGTCGGGTTGTGCCGTCTCGTCGTCGGCGGACGCGAACGCGTCGGTCTCGACGCGCCGCAGCGCGACCGCGCAATATTTCAGTTCGGGTTGCTGCGATTCGGCATCGATCGCGTCGTTCGTCACCGCGTTGATGCACAGGTCGTCGCCGTACACGTCGTTCCAGTGCATCGGCGCGAAGCAGTTGCCGCGCCGCACGCGCTCGGTCACGACGGCCGGCAGCACCGCGCGGCCGCGCGCCGAGCGGATCTCGACGCTGTCCTTCGCGGCAATGCCGAGCGCGCTCGCATCGTCCGGGTGAAGCTCGACGAACGGGCGCGGGTTCAGCTTGTTCAGCATCGCGACCTTGCCCGTCTTCGTCATCGTGTGCCATTGATGCTGCAGCCGCCCGGTGTTCAGCACGATCGGGAACGTGTCGTCGGGCAGCTCGGCCGGATCGACGTGCGGCCGCGCGAAAAAGCGCGCCTTGCCCGACGGCGTCGGGAACCCGAGATGCGGTGCAGCGCTCCCGTCGGCCGCCGTGCGCAGCGTCTGGCTCACGCCGTCGTTCAGGTAGCGGATCGGGTGCCGCTCGCGCGCGGTGCCCGGCGCGACCGGCCACTGCACCGGGCCGTCGCGCAGCGCCGCGTGGCTCGCGCCGCGCAGGTCGTAGCCCGTCGCCGGATTCGAGAAACGGACGATCTCGTCGAACACGTCGGCCGCCGACGCATAGTCGAACGCGTCGCCGAAGCCCATCGCGCGCGCGACTTCCGCGACGATGCGCCAGTCGGGCAGCGCGTCGCCGGGCGGTGCGACCGCGGCACGCATCAGCGTCATGTTGCGTTCGGAGTTGATCATCACGCCGTCGCCCTCGGCCCACAGCGCGCCGGGCAGCAGGATGTCCGCGTAGCGGTTGGTCTCGGTGTCGAGGAACGCATCCTGCGCGATCACGAGCTCCGCGGCCTGCAATCCGGCGATCACGTTCTGCCGGTTCGGCACGGTCGCGACCGGGTTCGTGCAGACGATCCAGCACGCCTTGATGTCGCCGGCCGCCATCCGCGAGAACAGGTCGACGGTGCCCTGGCCGGTTTCCTTGCGCAGCGGGGGGGGGGGGGGGGGGGCGCGGGGGGCGGGGGGGGGGGGGGGGGGGGGGGGGGGGGGGGGGGGGGGGGGGGGGGGGGGGGGGGGG